>DATFVD010000341.1:0-6828 GCA_035260505.1 Terriglobales bacterium | reverse complement strand
GGTTGACGCGGCTGCATCACTGGCTGCGTTTGACCTCGCGTCACTCATCCGCTATAGTCATGAAGCGGGGTGGAGCAGCCTGGTAGCTCGTCGGGCTCATAACCCGAAGGTCGTCAGTTCAAATCTGACCCCCGCAACCATCCGAATGCGCCAGTCCTAGAACTGGCGCGTTCGGGCCAGTTCCTAGCAAATCCCAATCCCCCTCCGCGACATAGTGCCAATCTTCTCCTTCTTTCGTCGGCGTCATGCGGACTTCGCTGAGGTGTTTCTGTAGCTCCGTTTTCGCCAGAGCCGTGTCGCGGTTCAACTGTGAGCGCAAATCGGAGATGCCCTTTTCGACGAACTGGCGAAGTTCGCGGAGCTGGCCTTCAATTGAAGCAGAGCTCGCAGAGAGCAGGCGATTGGTGATTGCCTTCAGTTCCTTTTCGCGCACGGCGATTTGCTGGACCAGTGCATCGAGCGGTCCGCCGCGAGCAATAGCGTCAGCAAAGCGCTGTATCTCGCCTTCGAGCTGCTCCTTTCGCCGGCGGAGGACTCCGAGATCGTTCGATATGCTTGAAAGCGCGGCCCGTAGCTGTCGGCCAAATTCCGCCACGGTGTAATCGATCACCTCTGGCCGAAGCAGCTCGCGCTGCAGGCGCCCCAACAATCGTTCCTCCAGAATGTCGCGGCGGATATAGAGATCGTTTCCGCAGGTGCCACGGTTGAAGTAATTCGCGCGCACGTACTTTTTGTGAATGTGTGTCCCGCCGCCGGTGCCAATGATCAGGTTTGCGCCGCACTCGCCGCATTTCAACATTCCGCTGAAAAGATATGGGCTGGTCCGTGCACGGGCGAAAAGGCCTCGCCGCCGTCCCTCCGAAGGTTTCTGGCCGAAGAAATTTAGCCGTGCTTGCACGCGGTCCCACAGTTCGCCCGACACAATCGCCAACTCAGGCCGCTGTGTGCGGATCCACTCGCTCTCGTCGCGCAGTTTGCTGCGACGTTTATTGGTCTCTGGAACTTTCTCGAACTTCAAACGATTCCAGATGAGCTCTCCCTTGTACAGCTCGCGCTTGAGCATTGCGCGTATCCCGGTTGGGCACCAGTTGCCGCGCCCGGCAGCCTGTTCCGCGTTGAGTTTTCGCGCGATGGCTTTAAGTGAGTAGCCCGTGGCTGACATCTCAAAAATTCGCCGTACGATCTTCGCCTGCGTCTCGTCGATAACCAGTCGCTTCGACCCGGTCCCGGGTTCTCCCACGGGCGCGGTCGTGTAACCGAAGCAACTTCCACCCACATGAAGACCCCGCAAAACGGCGGACTCACAGCCGCGGTGGGTTTTCTTCGCAAGCTCTCTGACATAGCTGCTATCGATGAGGCCGTGAATCGTGAGGAGTGTTTCCGCTTGGTCCTGTCGACTGTCGATCCCTTGGCTAACGGAGATGAGTTGGAGGCCGGCAAAATTCAGCTTGCGATAGATCGAGAGGACGCTTTCCGTACTCCTGGAGAGCCGCGACGTATCGTCGACGAGGATTACATCAAACGGCTTTGCGGGCGAGAGCGCCGCGCGAAGCATCTGCTGAAGCGACGGACGATCCATACCTACGCCGCTTAGCCCCTCGTCCACATAAACGTGTGTATCGAGTACGGCTATACCATTCCGGTCGGCGTACTCCCGACACTTCCGCTCTTGGTCAGCCGGGGAGAGCGGGTTCTGCTTGTCGGTGGAGATGCGAGCGTAGATGGCGGCGCGACGCGTAGTCCGGTTCATCGGACAGCCTCGGCCCGGGGGACGGCATCACTCATCAGCTGGCACGATGCCACGACCGCGGGCCTTTCCGCAATCTCTTTTTCGCTCTGCATCTCGGCGAGATAGCTTTGCACCAAGATCGGCACAATCACGCGGTCAATGAATCCCTTCAACTCGGGCGTGAGCAGTGAAGGCTCGCATCGCTGAGGGCGCGGTCCAAGCTGGACGCGCCCGCACGAGGATGCGGCTGCCTGCTTCGTGTCGAGTTCGAGGAGCTTACCCACATATCTCCTAAATGAACACCATCAAAGGAACGGGGAACCGTTTCAACCGGCCACGTCGTCAAGGCGAGTTACTGAGGATCAGGCAGAAGGTATTTTGCCGGACGTCGTCAGCGAGAGCCATTTGGAAACGGATCTGCATTGCGCGATGGTACGTCATGCGATGAAGCCCTCTACTTACTAGGGAACATCGAGACGGGAGAAAGTAAGAAAAAACTTGAAGAATCGTAGGCGGGGCTTTGTTAGTCCGGCGGCGTTCTTATAAGTGCCACCTCGAGTTTTCTCCAAAATTCGAGAGAGCGTTGCGCTCGTCTCAAATTGCGCGACTCAAGGAATGGGACGAGCTCTCGCAGTTGCGGTGGCGCGGCTCCTGGTACTCCTTTGAAACGAACTGAAAATGCTCGCAGGACAAGATGGGACAGATTAGGACAATCTGGGACCACTTGGGACAGATTGGGACAATGCGACTCGACTGCCACAAAGAGCCTCAAAAGGCCACAAGAAGCAACAAAAGGCCACAGAAAGCCACAAAAACAAAAGCGACAGCCGGAGACAGTTTGCGACCAAAAACTACAATAGGCGACAACTAGAGGACAGTTGTGGACAGTTTGGGACTCTTTGTCACAAAAGGGTGCAGATGGGGGCAAAGGAGAACAGTTGGTGATCGAAGGGTGCAGGTGGGTGCATTCGGGGGCAACTCAGAACAAAAGAGGACACGAGGAGTGTAATTTGGGCGAGGTAATGGAATTGAGTGGTGGGTATTGGAACATAAAGGAAGGTGGCGTGGCATTGCGTGTTTCTGGTGCCAAGTCCGGCGCAATGAGATAGCTACGTTGTGGCGCTTTTTCGGTAGTTGCGCCACAAATGCGCCACAAGCAAAAGTGAGGGGGGTCTAACATGCGAAAGCACAGAATCGAGCGCAATCTGGCATTTCCGACCGAGAAATTCCGGCAGCAGATACGGTCCGCCGCTAAAGAAAGATGCTTTCGCTCGGAGCAGGCGTTCATACTTGCGGCCTGTAAGAACGAACTCGAACGGGGCGACAGTACCGAGGCGACAGTTCAGCTAGAGGCCCGCATTGCGGCTACCTCTCGTTACGAACTTGAGCTTAGAACGAAAGCCTAGCGAGTGGGAATCGTTTGTTGAAATCACAGGTGCACAGAATTATGGCGAAGGACAGGGGTGGGAAGGTCAGCGAGCCGTTTCGTTGCGCAAGGACATTCCATGCGCCTTGAGGAACTGGGACAGCTCAATAAAGTTTTTGACGCCTTCGGCAGAGGGCATGGCGGAACCCTCGGACCAAACGAAGGAAGAACCCAGCGGGAACTGGGACAGCTTGTTCCGGAGGGCATCCAGCGAGTTAAGGTGGTACTGCAAGACATCGAACTGCGGTCCGCTCAAAAAATGAAGGAACTGAATGCGCCAAGGCTTGTGGTCCCACTGTGCCAGAGTCCCATCAATCGACTGCCTCATGGATGTGCCGACACTCAGCTGCTGAAGCTTCTGGAGCTTAGCCTTGTCAGCCAGCCAAGCTTCGCCCGTGGATATGGCCTGTTGCAGGCTGGTGCCCAGAGTGCCTTGGTACGCGTTGGCGTTGGTTCCACCGGCGATGTAAATTAGCTCGGATTCCCGTCCATGCCACCGCGCGCTCCACTGGGCCAGTCGTTCCCACAATTTTTCCTCAGTAGCCGCGGAACCAAAGCGGCCAAGAAAACCGGTGGCATTGGCGGCCACCTCCGCATCGTCGTCGTTCAGGCTGCGAAGGGCGATTTCCTCAAGGAGCGGATCTAAGCGCAGCGTTCCTACCTGCGCGAGGAGGGAATGGTTGCAAGCGCTGTAGCCCTCTCCGCGGGCAGCCATGCCGGCTTCAATGCGCGAGCGCGCGGCGACAGGATCGACGCGCAACAGATAGGCCAGGGCGGGCTCCTGGATGTCGCAAGCCCACTTCCCGACGTTCTTGTCGACAATCGCGAGCATCCGCGGAAGAATGGCGGTGGTGGCGTAGCGTTGAATCAAGGAAGCGAGATTGGCTGAAATCCAATAGTTTTCGTCATTCGAGGAAAAATGCTCGATGAGCGCTTGTTCGACCTCGGGCAGTGTCTTGTCGGGAAGAATCCCGAGAGTCTGCGCGTTGAAGCGGGGCTTGGGCCGCAATATTTCCTGGATGATCGCCGCACGAGCTTCTTCCGGAGCCAATTCATACCAATGAAGGAGGGCCGTGCCGCTGAGGTTATTCGCGTTGTACGCGTGGATCTCATTGGGAATGGGGAAATCCTGGTACGTCTGGGCGCATTTTCTGAGCAAGGGAAGCAATGCCGGGCTGCGCAGCGAGTCCCAGCGATATGCGAGGAGCTCGTATTGTTTTTCCACGGGCAAGCGATCGAAGATAGCAGGCAACTGCGCGGCGAGTTGCTCGCCTTTTTCCGGCGGGATGGCCTGTTGAGGGCCGACTTGGTTGAGCGCGGTGTATAGGCTGACGGCCAGCGCATTGCCGCGTTTGTGCGGCAGATCATCGAGGAATTCGGCGTGAATCGCTTGGTACCGTTGTTCGCGCTGCGAGCGCAAGACTTCAGGCGATTCATCCTTATTGAGCGAGAGAACCGACATGGTAACGAGAAAAAGATCGGTAACCGGATGGTCGGGGTCGGCAAGCAAGCGCTGCATTTCGCTAAGCGCCGCTTCGTGTTGCGGCGAACCGACCATCCCGAACATGCACTCAAAGTCGAAGTTGGTGTCTTCTCCGCGAAGGTGGCGGGCCAATTCTTTCGCCGCGGAGGCCGATCCCAAGTAGCGCAGAGTTTTAATAGCCTGGTGACGTGGGGAAGGCTCGGCCGGATTGGCAACTGCTTTGGCCGGATCTTGCGCCGACGCATCGAGCGCGGCAAGCGCCTGCACCAGTGTCTGCTCCTGCCAACTCGTGGTGGGCGACACAATCGTGAGCTCCAACTCGTTGGAGGTCAGCGATACGGGTTTGTCGAACGGGCTTGATGCTTCGCCGGATATTTCGCCGACGCGGGAAGTTTGAACCGTGACCCGATATTTTCCAGCCCGATGGAACTGCACCCATTCGTTCAGCTCCAGAGAAATCTTCCTTGGACTCTCGGAGAGAAACTCGAAACCTGTGAGACCTCCACCCATCCAGCCCATGCTGGAATTGAAATAGGACCGCAGCGGATCGCCCCAACTGCCGTCCGGGTTCACTGAGAATTGTTCGTAGGACATGCGCCCGCTGCGGTCATACCGGGCCATGTTGATCTGGTAGCGTTTCGGCATTTTGCTCGTGAAGGTCAGCTCCAACGGGATTACTTCTCCCAGATAGAACTGGCTCTTTCCATTCTTGATGCCCACGTGAAATGAGACTTCGGAAGAATTCCTGGTCGAGGGTTGAGTTTGCGCCGGAGCCTGCGCCTGGGCCGGCAAGGAGAGCCAAGCGGTCAGCACAGAAACAAGCAGCCATCGAGGTCTCGGAGGTTTCGGCCCGCGAGTCGCCTGCATCAAAGGACCTCCCTGCATCTTGTTTGTAATAGACACCGTTTACAAAAGGAAAGTTGCCCGCTTCGAGGCGGGAAGGATGCGGCCTCCCAGAAATAGCACAGGGCGGCCGAGACAGCCAGTTTCGAACATCCTTGGGGCAAAATCATCTGTCCGACGGCAATATTCAGGAGGCACCAGGTGTAAGGGCAAGTGAATCAACGAGGCTTATGGAGCGGACGATGGGAATCGAATCCACATCCGAAGTTTGGGAATCTACTAAGCCCTTTGTTGGTCGGTCAGCTGCGTTCATGCGGCCAAGGCGTCGGCGAGGGAGTAGCGAAAAGGCACGGCCAAGATGGCAGTTTCGGTGCATTGCAGCCCCCCGCAACCATTTCTAAAGCCTGTCTCAGGATGGGTTTACGCGACCAGTGACGGGCGAATTGGCACCCCCGATTTATAGCCCAATTCGCCTAACGGGTATCCCCGGCCGGCTCAAGTATCCTCAACTCGCACCTGCTTGTTCTTTGCCCACGGTGCGTGCCTCCTTGTCCTCGCACAGACCAGCGAATTTCGAGTGTCGGAGCAATTTCCTGTTTGCCCGTAATCCGACCACAATCGCGGATTGGACCCTGCCAGATTTCCGGTAATCACAAGCCGACTTCCCATTACTAATCGCGGTAAGCCGGCATCCAGATCTCTTCGCGATGAAGCTCCTAGGAAGTGCGGTGAATTCATCGCCGCCGGGAGGAAGTTTTCCTTCCGTGATTCGCCCTACACTTTGTGCGAAGCCGTCATCGGAATGATTCGACGGTCCATATCGATGCTCCTCCGCGCAGGGTCTTGCCACTCGATTAGATCTGCGCTCTGCCGCCGTCAACGAACAGTTCGATACCCGTGACGAAACTGGAGTCATCCGACGCCAGAAACAAGGCCGCCTTAGCAACTTCCTCGGGGTCCCCCATGCGTCCCATCGGGATGGTGGACACAATCCGCGCAATCACGTCTGGAGATTGTCGACTCGCCAGCGGTGTGTTGATCGGACCCGGGCTGACCACGTTAGAGCGGATACGACGGTCCTTCAGATCTGTAGTCCAGGTTCGCACGAAAGAGCGAATTGCGGCCTTACTCGCGGCGTAGACACCGAAAGCGGCAGTGCCCTTAACACTCGCGACAGAGCCGTTGAGAATGATGGAGCCACCATCATTCAGTAGTGGTAAGGCTTTTTGCACCGTGAACAGCGTTCCCCTCACATTGATGTTGAATAGTTTGTCGAAATGCTCCTCGGTGATGGCCCCAAAGGGAACAAATTCGCCAACGCCGGCGTTGGCGAAAACAATATCGATT
>DATFVD010000340.1:0-3443 GCA_035260505.1 Terriglobales bacterium | reverse complement strand
TATGGATGCGGGCCGTTTGTCCCGCTTCTGACCACGCCGATGGTATCCCTGGAACAGGTTTCGCCGAATCCGGTAGGAGCGAGCAACGCCACCACGGGATTAATTGCGGGCGCGACCAACGCGACGCTTTCGCAGATCCAGGGATCGACGAGTTCGGTTTATACCGTGGCCGTGTGGTACCAGGGCGGCGCGCCGTTAATGACGCCAGAGGTGAATCTGTATCCAGAGGCGATCGGACGCGAGGGTCATCGTGTGCACGGCGGTATGCGTGAAGAACGTCGGCACGAAGAGTTTAGAGAAGAGCGTAGACCTGAAGAAGGTTCGCCTGCAGAACGCTCACATGCAGAAGAGGGTCGGCGAGAAGAAGCTCGCGCCAACTGGACGTATTTGACGGGCCCTAGCCCGGCGGCCGCAGCGAATGAATCGAAGGGCGTCAGGAAAGCCGGCCACGTCTATACCAACGACGATGTCACGCGGCAGAATGACAAGAACGGCGCCGTGAAGTACGACGGCAAGACGGAAAAGCTGTAAGAGTCAGCACTCAGTTATCAGTCTCAGTTTTAGGCTCTCAGCCGCGCCCCTGCGTCGGCGGCTGGGAGCCTTTTTGTTCCTGCCGCCGCGCTAATCTTATGTTTCCCTCCGGATTTGTGTTTTCTTCGATAAAATCCTGAGCTGCGGTTATGGAAGGAAGAACCATGCGCAAACTGGTTGTTGGCATCCTGTTGATGCTTGCTTGCTCGGCTACTCTCGCGGCCCAAGTTCTGTCTCCCCAGGTGCGCGGCTTCGTGAAGGTGAGTGCTCCCGTGGTGGTCCTGACCCACGTGCGCGTGATTGACGGCACGGGTGCGGCCCCACGGGAAGAGCAGACGTTGGTCATCGCCAAGGGAAAGATCGAGTCGGTTTCTGACGCCGTGTCGCCGAATATCCCCAAAGATGCCCAAGTGCTCGACCTGCACGGCTACAGTGTGATCCCCGGGTTCGTCGGCATGCACGACCATATGTTTTATCCCATGGGTAACGGCATCTTCGGCGAGATGGCGTTCAGCTTTCCACGGCTGTACCTTGCTGGCGGTGTCACGACCATCCGCACCACCGGTTCGCTCGAGCCTTACACCGATCTTGAACTCAAGAAGCAAATTGACAAGGGCGAAACGCCGGGCCCGAAGATCCACGTCACCGGACCCTATCTTGAAGGCGCTGGCAGTTGGGCTTTGCAGTTGCACCAGCTCACCGGCCCTGATGACGCAACCAAGACCGTCAACTTTTGGCTCGATCAGGGTGTGGACAATTTCAAGGCGTACATGTTCATCACCCCGGCGGAACTTTCGGCCGCCATCACCGCAGCCCATAAGCGTGGCGCAAAAGTTACAGGGCACCTGTGTTCAATCGGCTTTCGCGAAGCGGCTGCGCTCGGCATCGACGATCTGGAGCACGGTATGCTGGTCGATACGGAATTTCTACCCGCGAAGAAGCCGGGAGAATGCCCAGCCTCGCCAGAGAATCCCGATCTGGTCTCCAAGCTCGACGTGAAGGCAGGCCCCCTACACGATACGATCCTTGACCTGATCCAGCATCACGTTGCGGTCACCTCTACGCTTCCCGTTTTTGAGATGGGGAGTTTTCCCGGACGACCGACGATCGGGAAGCGCGTGCTAGAAGCGCTTTCTCCCGACGCGCGCAGCGCCCTGCTCTGGGAGCGAGTTCGCTCCACCGACTCCAGCCGGCTGCGCAAGCAGTACGGGAGCGATGTTTCCCCGTGGCCAGCCGCCTTCAAGAAGGAAATGGAATTCGAGCATGCTTTCGTGGAAGCTGGAGGGTTACTCCTGGCCGGGTTGGATCCGACTGGCATGGGAGGCGTGATCGCGGGCTTCGGAGATCAGCGCGAGGTGGAGTTGCTGGTTGAAGCGGGCTTCACACCGCTGGAGGCCATTCATATCGCAACCGCAAACGGCGCACAGTTTTTGGGCGAACTGGATCGCATCGGCACGATCACTCCCGGCAAGCAGGCGGACCTGGTCGTGATCAAAGGCGACCCGTCGAAGCAGATCGAAGACATTGAGAACGTCGAGACTGTATTCAAAGACGGTATCGGCTATGATTCGGCCAAGCTGATCGAATCGGTGCGGGGCATGGTTGGGAGCCGGTGAACGGCACGAGTGCTGCGACCGCGTGAGTGTTACTGCTGTCGATCCAAGCTTTCTGGTGGAGAGCCGGGCGAGACGCCGTCGCCATGTTGGTGAGCCGTTCCCTTCCCCAATCTGTTATCTTCTTGCGGTTGCTCTTCTTCACAAATGACAAATGAATGGCAGGCGCTGTCGTGCGCCGAGGATGAGTATCTTCATGCCTGAGCTTGCCCGTCCGGAACCGTCGCGTCTTTACCGCTGGGCCGTGCTGCTGTTCGTCAGCCTGGCGATGGGCGGGAATTACTACATTTACGACAGCATCAACCCGCTGGAAGGCATTTTCAAAGACACGCTGCACTTCTCTGCCACGGCATTCGGGTGGCTGAACGCGTCCTATAGCGTGGCTGCGGTTGTGACCCTGCTGATCGGCGGCATCATTATTGATCGGATCGGCACCAAAAAGGCGATCACGTTCTTTGCTGTGCTCTGCCTGTTGGGAGCCGTGCTCACCGCCGCGCGCGGGCAGCCCGGCGTGATGATCGCCGGCCGCACTGTGCTTGGTCTGGGCGCGGAATCGATGATCGTTGCGGTCACGACTGTGCTCGCCAAATGGTTCAAGGGTAAAGAGCTGAGCTTCGCATTTGGAATCAACCTTCTGATTGCCCGCCTGGCATCGGTGGCGGCTGACAATTCGCCGACTTGGGCGAACAGAGTGTTTTATCCCAACGGACCGGGTGGCGAGCCGAGCTGGCAAGGGCCGTTATTGATTGCCGTCGGTGCTGGGGTGCTCGCACTGGTTTGCTCGGTCATCTACTGGCTTCTTGAAAGCCGCGCCGAAGGACGCTATGAACTTGGACAGGCCGGTTCGATCGACAAGCTAGAGTTCGGGCAAATTTTTCGTTTCAACTCTTCCTACTGGCTGGTCGTTGGACTGTGTTTTACGTTCTATTCGGCAATCTTCCCATTCCGGACATTTGCCATCGACTTCTTCACCAATAAAATTCTGGCAACCCATGGTGGCATCAGCGCCTCAGAAACCATACGAGTTCTGGCCCATGAGCGTGCGGGATTCTTCAACAGCCTGCTACCGCTTTCGGCCATGATCGCAACCCCGCTTTTCGGGCTGCTCGCTGACAAGATCGGGAAGCGGGCGTTTTTGATGATGTTCGGCTCCATTCTGCTGATGCCGGTTTATTTGCTGATGGGATACACGAATATTTCGCTCTATGTGCCGGTCTGTATGATGGGGATCGCGTTCTCCCTGATTCCGGCCGTGATGTGGCCCTCGGTCGCATATATCGTGGACCAGTCCCGGCTGGG
>DATFVD010000339.1:0-41640 GCA_035260505.1 Terriglobales bacterium | reverse complement strand
TGACATCCGGGGAGTAGTGGTTTCGTATTAGCGAGCTACCCATGATGTACGGTTTCATGCGGAAAAAAGCTATCAGCAGTGCTTAGGAGGCTCCACGATGCGCTTTTGTAAAGGTTTGTGGGGAGTGTTTGCGGCTGGGGTGCTATGCCTGTGTATGGGAGGGATCGCGGTGGCACAGTCTGATCGTGGAGGCATCGCCGGCTCGGTGCTGGATGGTACCGGTGCGGCGGTGTCGGGCGCCGCGATCACCATCAAGGGGGCTGATACGGGTAGCGTTTACCAGACCGTGTCCAGCGGCTCCGGCTCGTACCGTGTAAATGATGTTGCCATCGGGCGCTACGACGTAACGGTCGAAGCCAAGGGTTTCAAGACGTCCTTGCAGAAGGGAGTTGTAATCGAGATCAGCACCATCGCTGCGCTCAATATCACTCTGCAGCCGGGCAGCGTCAGCGAAGAAGTGACCGTTTCGGCGGACGCACCCACCATTCAGACGGAAAGTTCCGAAATCGGCACGGTTGTGGGCGACAAGCAGATTCACGACTTGCCGCTGATGTTGAATGCTTCGGGTCAGAGCGGCGGGGTTCGTTCCCCAGAGGTGTTTATCTTTCTGACTCCGGGTGTCACCGGTCAGGGCACGGGTGACCACCCATCTGCCGGGACTTTCGAGACGAAGATCTCAGGTGGGCAGAACTTTGGCTCCGAAGTTCTGCTGGATGGCGCGAGTACGTGGCGTTCCGACTCAGGCATAGCTTTTGATCAGACGGCTCCGTCGGTGGAAGTGCTCACTGAGTTTAAGGTCACCACTTCAACTCCGGCGGCCGAGTTTGGTCACACATCGGGAGGCGTTGAGAGTTTCACAACCAAGTCTGGCACTAATTCTTATCATGGCAGCATCTTTGAGTTGTTCCACAACGAAGCCATGAACTCCAAACCATGGACGTGTTGCCAACCAGTACAGAGAATACCCCGCGACCGCCAGAACGATTTTGGCGGCGCGCTCGGCGGACCGGTACAGATTCCACACCTGTACGATGGACGTAATAAAACCTTCTTCTTCTTCGGTTGGGAGCAGTACCGCAATAAGGTAGGCCTTCAGAACAACGTTCAAACTCTGCCCACCGCCGCTGAGCGAGGCGGGGATTTCTCCGCTCTTCTCGGAACCACGGTTGAGGGCACTAACCCCTGCAATGGTCAGCCGGTCCTGCAGGGGCAAATCTTCGATCCTTCGACGACCCAAGTCGTGGGCGGGCAGACTTGCAGGTTACCTTTCCCCGGAAACAAGATTACAAATCTGAGCACCGTTGCCCAGAAGGTATTGAGTTATGTGCCGGCTACGAATCTACCGGGTACTACCCTCAATGGTGTTCCAGGCCTCAGTCAGAACTATCTCAATCCAGCCGGTACAACTCCTAACGTAGTTACCCAGACCAGCTTTCGAATTGACGAGAACCTCACGAACAAGAACAAGATGTTCTTCTCCTATCACAGCCGCGAGCAAAATATCCTGAATAGCAGCAGCTTTGACCTTCCAACCCCAATTACGCCTGGCGGCCAATATTTCAACCACTATTTCACGCACTATCTTCGTTTCGGCTGGGACTATCTTGCCACCCCGACGATCCTGAACCACTTCACCGTTGGATTCAATCGTGTCTGGACAGCCGCCGTGGCGCCAAGTGTTAACGGGTCAGATTGGGAGAAGGTCCTCGGCATTTCGGGGGCCAGCGGGCCCACATTCCCACAGCTTCGGTTTGACGGTGGTCAATACGGGATCGGTTACAGCCAATACGGTGACAATCAATTCAACCTGCAGATTCCTAATGGCCTAGTCGTGGCGGACAGTCTTTCTTGGACACACGGACGGCACTCGTTCAAGTTCGGTTTTGATTGGCGCTCGTATCAATATTCTCTCGAGAATACTGGACAACAATCGCCTGCATACGTTTTCAACGCTCGCGAAACCGCTTTTGCTCCTGTGAACCAGCAGCCCAACGCCAGCAATACAGGGGACCCCATCGCCAGTTTTCTGGTCGGTGCTCCTGACCAGGAGTCTCTGACAGTGTCGTCGCATTTTTCTCGCTGGGCTCAAAATTACTATGCGGCTTTTGTCCAAGACGACATCAAAGCAAGGCATAACCTCACCCTGAATCTAGGTTTGCGATGGGACATCGACACACCCAGGCACGAAGCAACCGGAGCCCAGTCAGTTTTTTCGCCGACGGCCACGAATGCCCTAACGCCGGGACAACCTGGAGCGTTCATTTACGGAAAGAGCGCGACAGGCGCCAAAACGTACTATAGGGCTTTTGGACCACGAATTGGATTTGCCTTCTCACCGGATCGGGTCCCGAACACAGTGTTCCGCGGTGCGTATAGCATCTATTACGCTCCGCTCACCTACTCCGATTTCGGCGGCAACCTGAGCAGCGGCACCACGGCCAATCCGAATTTCCAGAATCCCGACAACTTTACACCGGTCCAGTCTCTCGATGCTGGCTTCCCTCCCTTCACACCGCCGAGCAACGCCAAAGATCCGACACTCGACACGTTCACTTTCAATACGATCAGTTATGCAGCCCCCAGTAATGGACGCTCTGGCATGGTACAGAACTGGACTTTCCAGGTGCAGCACCAGATTGCTCCGGACTTGATCATGAGCATCGGATATGTCGGCCAACATGCGACCCGATTGCTCTCAAATCTAGCTCAAACTAATACTCCCAACCCTCAGTACAACAGTTTGGGTGCAAACCTCAATCTGCTGGTCACGGACCCGGCTGCCCCTCCGATCCTCGCGAGCTTGGGGAAGACAGTACCCTCGTGGTTTGTTCCAGGCTGGGGCAGCAACGCTACCATCGGGCAACTAGTCAGGCCATTTCCACAATACGGCAACATCAACACTAATTGCTGTCTGGAAAACAAGGGTCAATCCACCTATCACGCCTTGCAGGCCGTGCTCGAGCGTCGCTTCCGAAATGGGTTGAATCTACTGGCGTCTTACACTTTCTCTAAGACACTTACTGACGCCGATTCAGCGTTTTCGACCTTAACGGGGTTCAACTCGAACGTGTTTGGAGCACAGAACCCGTACAACTTAAAAGGCGAAAAAGCTGTCAGTTATCAGGACATTCCTCACACCTTCGTTATTAGTTATCTCTACGAACTTCCCATGGGACCCGGGAAGAAGTATCTGAACCACGGAGTCGCTGGTAAAGTGGCTGGAGGATGGCAAATCAACGCTATTCAACGCTACCAGGCCGGCTCTCCGGTGATAATCAATGAGTTTGCCACCGCGAATCCATATAGCACTGGGAATTACCGGTTGAGCCTGATTCCAGGGCAGTCAGTGTTCCCGTCGCAGCCCGTGCACTGGACCCCGGCATTAAACAGCACTTGGAACAGTGGCTGCTCCGCGAGCAACGGGATTTTCCACCCGAACAACCCGGCCACAAATCCGGTCAACTGTTCCGCGTTTATGGACCCAAGCGCTGCTTCTCTGGCTGCGGGCGGAGGTTATGTATTCGGAAATCTTCCCACCGCTGTATCTTGGTGGCGAAACCCCGGTTTCAAGAGTGAGAACGTCTCTCTCATCAAACGCACTGCAGTACGTGAAGGTCAAGCGATCGTCTTCAAGCTTGATGTCCAGAACTTATTCAATCGACACACCTTCGGAGCCATTGATGGGTGGCCGGGCGATCAATTTTTCGGAGTTCCCGGAGGGAGCGGACACGGAACATTGCAGGATGCGAAGTGGAATCGGACTCTTCAGGCGAGCATCCGTTACGAATTCTGAGGCGCTTCACCGTATTCGAAGCACCCAAGGCTGGACTTATCGTCCGGCCTTTTCTCATTTGTGCGCTGGCGCAGATTTACAATTGTTGCGTGATCAAGATGCCGCATTATCTTAGAGAACGCGAAGCAGCACCCGGACATTCGCTCTTCCTTTTCATATCTCCGCTGCTCTATTGTGTTCTTGTTGCGACGAACGCCCTTGTCTGGGCTCAGGCTGATCCCTCCCCAGCCCAGTTTGAGCAGGCGAGCGAGGCTATGCGAAGGGGCGACCTGGATACGGCCGCGACGGGGTTTGAAGCGGTTGTGCGACAGACGCCGGGCTTCGCCGAAGGACATTTTAATCTCGGGTTGGTCAACGAAGAGCGACGCCGTTTCGACGAAGCGATTGCCAGTTTCCAGAAAGCGCTAGCTCTGAAACCCCATCTGCATGGTGCGAACCTGTTCCTCGGAATCACGGAGTTCCGGCTCAATCATCTGGAGAAAGCTCATACCGCGGTTGCGAAAGAGACTGCCGGTTATCCGAAGGACGCCTCCGCTTGGATGTGGCTGGGAGTAGTGTGTCTGGCGCAAGACAAGCCTGAGGACGCAGCCGAAGCACTCGACAAAGCCGCCAAACTCAAGCCGGACGACGGGGACATACTTTACCACCGCGGGCGCGCGCACTTGCTGGTTTCGAAGAACAGTTATGCCCGCATGTTCGAAGTCGATCCCGGTTCCTGGCGCGTGCACCGGGTACTGGCTCAGGCCAATGCCGAGGCGGATCGGCATGTGGAAGCGATCGCGGAGTATGAAGCGGCGATCAAGCTTGCTCCCACCCAGCCTGGACTCCACGAGGAAATCGGTTCGGAATACCGCAATGCCAATAAGATCCCGGAGGCCGAGCAGGCGTTTCGGCGCGAGCTCGAAATTGATCCTAACAACGTGTTGGCCAAGTACAAGCTGGGCGCGATCGCGTTGGAGCAAGGCGACGGTGCCAGGGGAAAAGAGCTAATCGAAGCAGCGCTCCACGAAAAGCCGGGACTCATCCATGCCGACTACAACCTGGGGCGAGCACAGATGCTGTTGGGCGAGGATGCCGCGGCGGCGGAGCATCTGCGGCGGGCCGCAACCACGGATAGCGATCCAGAAGTTGTGGAACAGGCCTGGTATCAACTGGGAACAGTCTACCGCCGGCTGCACCGTATGGACGAAGCTCGCAAGGCTATGGAGACTTTTCAAAAACTGAAAGATGAAGGGGCGAAACGCTCGCAACAGGCGCTGGAAAACTATCGCAAGGCGCATCCGGACGCGCCAGAGGCGCCGCCGGTTCCTGAGAATCCGCAGTAGCCTATTTGCGATCGATCATTCTTTAGGTGGTGTCGGCTGCGAACCGGCCAACCGGGTTTTCAATTCCGCGGTCTTGTCAAATTCAGCTTGGGCGCGGTCGAGGACATGCCGATCTTTGTACACTCTGCCCAATTGATAGTGCGCGGTGGGATTGTCGGGCTCCAGTTTTGTCGCTATTTCCAATTCGCGCTGGGCTCGGTCCAGCTTTCCATTTTGGCGGTAAGCGACGCCCAGGGTCATGTGGCAGAAAGCATTGTTCGGGGCCAACGCGACTGCTCGTTCGAGCGACTCTAAGGCCTGCCTGGGCTCGCCTTGCTCCATAAGAAGGTTGCCTAGATTTACATAGGGCTGCTCGCTTGGATGCTGACTCTGCTCCTGCCAGGCAATTGCCTTGCGGTACGCTTCCATTGCGGCCGCAGGTTGGCCGTCGGTTTCGTAGATCAGACCAAGATTGTTTTCGGCCCTGGGGTCCTGCGGATCGAGATTCAGAACCTTCAAAAAGGCTTGCCGCGCTTCGACCCGCTGTGCCCTTGTGTAAAACGCTCTGCCAAGGTAATACCACGCATCTTTATTATTGGGATCGCGCTCGACCGCGCTTTGCAGCCATTTGATGGCATCTGAATAGTCGCCGAGCAACACATAATCAAGACCGACGATCTTCAGATCGTCTCCGATGGGTGGAGCAATTGAGGCAGCGCGCGTATATGCAGCCAACGACTCCGAGGGCCGGTTTTGGCGGTGGAGGACGAAACCCAGCAAGTACAGTCCCTCGGCAGAGGCCGGATGAGATGCCACGTACCGCTGAAGCGCCTGCTCAGCAGCGGGGAAGTTCGAGAGATGAACGAGCGCTTTGGCTTCGAACAGCAGGGCATCAGTTGTGCCTGGAGATGCGGTCTCGGCCCGTGACAGCAACTCAGCCGCTGATGAGTAATTCCCGGCGCGAAATTCGGCTACGCCGCGAGCGAAGGCTCCTTCAGTCTGCGCTCGACTCTGCGGCGGCGAAATTACGCAGAGAGCGCCCAAAGCCAAAATAAACCACGGGACTGCAGGACGGTCGTTCATGGCTTCGGCGATGGTTCCGGCCTGGGAGGCTCGTCGATCTGAAGAATCTGATCCGCAGCAACCTCTTTGATCGTTTGCCGGATTCCGCTGGGCCAGCGGATGTCAATTCTTTGCACAGTATTGTCGCCCTCCAGCCCGAAGTGTACGCGCTTGTCGCTGGCGGAAAGATAACTGCTCGCTGTCGAAACCGTGGCGAACCGCGAGCCCGCAGCGGTCACAATCTCGACCTCAGCGCCGATCGCGTCGCGGTTGCTAGTGTGTCCGACAAACTTCAAGACCAGCCAATGATTTCGTGTCTGCGTTTGGTTATGGAGCACGAGCACCGATCCGTCGTTCGTGGTTACGACCGCATCGAGACGCCCATCATTGTCCAGATCGCCAACGGCCAAGCCGCGAGCGACCCACGGCTGGCTGAAGACGCTTCCCGATTGCGCAGATACATCTACAAAACCGTGGCCGGTGTTGCGCGCGAGTAGTATGGGTTCGCGATAATGCAGGTGGGGAAAGTTCAGTTCGATGGTATCGAGATCGTGCCCCTGAGCAATGAGCAGATCCTTCCACCCGTCGTTGTCATAGTCAAAGAAGCGAACTCCCCAGCCCGAATGGGCAAGTGTAATCTGGGCGAGACCGGCATTGGGACTGACGTAGTTGAATGAACCGTCGCCATTATTGAGATAGAGTGCATAACGCTGATTCGCGAGATCCGTGACGACCAGATCGGGCCACCCGTCATTGTTATAGTCGGCGAAGTCGACTCCCATCCCAGCATAGGTGCGTCCGTCGATGTCGACAGCGACTTCAGATACCAGGGCTACGTCTTCGAAAGTGCCGTCTCCTTTGCTGTGATAAAGGAATTCCATCATGGAATCGTTGGCGACAAAAAAATCGATGTGTCCGTCGCGGTCATAGTCGGCAATGGCCAAGCCCAGTCCCTTTGCGGGCTTCGAAAGGCCGGCCTTCTCTCCGATCTCGGTGAAAGTGCCATTCTTGTTATTGTGATAGACGAGAGGTGAGATCGGCTTGAAGTGATCGGGATGGCAGTACGCGCGGTAGCCTTCCTTGTGCTCGCCGCACCACAAGTCGTCAAAATCCCAGTCCAGATATCGTAATACGACCAAATCGAGGAACCCGTCTCCGTCGAGGTCAACCCACGCCGCCGCGGTCGACCACCCGCTTCCTGCCACCCCAGCGGTCAGTGTTCCGTCCGTGAACGTACCATTTCCATTGTTGTGGTAGAGCCTATTCCCCCCGTATGCCGTTACATAGAGATCTTCGAATCCGTCATTGTCGTAATCGCCAACAGCAACTCCCATCCCGTATCCGACGCCCTGTAAGCCCGCTCTCTCTGTGACGTCTTCAAAAGTCCCGTCGGGCTTTTGATGATAGAGCCGGTTCCAGTACTCGGGGTCGTTTTTTTGCGGAATCGTCCCTTTGGGAGTGGGATCCCCTAACGGCGCTCCATTAACCAAAAATATATCGAGGCGTCCATCGTTGTCGTAGTCGAAGAGGGCCACTCCCGCACCCATCGTCTCAAGCAAGTACTTCCTGGAGGTGTGCGCCGAGCGATATTGAAAGTTGATGCCCAGCCGCGAGGTGACATCGACAAACGCCTCAGAAGATCCGGCAGCGGGTGTCACAGGCGCGGAACGCTCCTGCGGAACTGCAAGCGATGGCCAGCAAAACGACAGACAGCAAACGGTGGCGAGGAGACAAATGTTGTAGGAATGCGGATCGCTATCGACTGGCCGATTCACCCTCACGGTTCAACCATTCCTTTGCCTTCGACTACGGTGAAAATCCGGTCCACAGATGGGATTCGAATCTCTTCTTTTGTCCCGCTCGGCCACTGGATTTCCACCTTGTCCACTTTGGTTGCTGTACCCAAGCCGAAGTGTAGGCGCGGATCGGAACTGGAGGCGTAACTGCCGCCGCTGAAAACGTCGCCGCGCTGGCGGATCGCTCCTGTCGTGACGAACACCTTAGCACCGATTGCATCGCGTGGGCTTTTTGGGCCCCCAAGCAGGCGAATCCCAAGCCAGTGGTTCGAGTTGTTGACGACGTTGCGCAGCAGCACAGGCGTCGAGTCGATGACGTTGAGCACCACGTCGATGTGACCGTCGTTGAACAGATCCCCGAACGCCGCGCCCCGCGCGGAAACAACTACAGCCAGCCCGCTGCCGGTCGCCGGGGGCACCTCCTCAAATTTTGTCCCGTTCAGGTTGCGGAATAAGAGTGGACGTTGAGCAAATGTCGTGCCCCAATCCTGCTTGTCAACGCCAGGATAAACGTGTCCGTTGGCGACAAAAATATCGAGCAGGCTGTCGTTATCAAAGTCGAGAAACCCGGTTCCCCAGCCGAGGAAGGGGATGGTCACGTTAGCAATACCGGCCGCAAAACTGACGTCCGAAAAGCTGGCATCTCCATCATTGCGGTAGAGAGTGTTGTAGTCGTCGGAGAAATTAGTAATGTGAAAATCGACCCGCCCGTCGCGATTGTAATCGCCTACCGCGATCCCCATGGCAGCCTGCTCGCGCCCCTCATCGTTAAGAGCAAATCCAGAGAGATAGCTGACGTCTTCGAATGTGCCGTCGTGTTTGTTCCGGTAAAGGTACTTGGGTACGGAATCGTTGGCCACGAGAAGATCGAGCCAACCATCGTCATCGACATCCACAAACACTGAGGCGAGTCCGTAATAACCTCGTGGATCGGACACTCCGGCCTTGACGCTCACATCGGTAAAAGTGCCGTCGCCATTATTGTGGAAGAGGTGGTCGCTCTCCCCCGGCAGGCCTCGGGGACCGCACATCACATCGATGCCGCGAAACTGGCAAAAGCCTGGTGGAAGACTGCCTTTGCCAGCAACGGGTGGGTTATCAGGGTCAAACTTAACGTAGCCCGGAACGAACAAATCGAGAAAACCATCGCGGTCGTAGTCACCCCAAGTCGCACCGGTCGACCAACCTCCCAGGGTGACTCCCACCTTTTCTGCGACGTCCGTAAATGTGCCATCGTGGTTGTTATGGTACAGGCGGTTCTTACCGAAGTTGGAGACGTAAATGTCCGGCCAGCCATCCCGGTCGTAATCTCCGACCGCAACGCCAAAGCCCCAGCGCTCATTGGCCACGCCCGCTTTTTCAGTGACGTCAGTAAACGTTCCGTCGTGATTATTGTGCAGGAGCATTGCCCGCGGCGGAACCTCCTTGCCTTTTAGTGCGGGAAACGTTGACCCGTTCAGCAAATAGATGTCGAGCCGGCCATCGTTGTCGTAGTCGACGAGCGCCACCCCTGAACCAGGCGTTTCCAGAATTGTGCTCTTCTCAGGAGTCCCCGACCTGTGGTGGAACCTGTCCAGACCGGCCGCATGAGTGATGTCGGCAAAGACCACGGGCGCACCATCGACGAAACCCCCAGCCGTAATGGGGCGAGACAAGGCGTCTTTTACCGGTGCATGAGCAACGCCAGTACTCATCCCGCCTTGTTGCTGCTTGGCGTCTCCGCGCTCCGGATTTTGTGCTTGGGCAATACTCAGGAGGGCCATCAACGACACGAGAAGAATTGCTCTACCCGCCGCTTCCCATTGGACATGACGACCTGATCGACGGGAAATGAAGGTTGGCATTGAAATGCGGACTGAAAACACAGTATCGTGAGAATCCTCTCACAGAGTTAGCGCGCCGGTCCAACGGGAATGGCGGCCGGTAGTGGCTACTTTGAATTCAAAGTAGAACGAGTCTGTCGGCAAGGTTGCTCGATGGTGGAAAATTCCGCAAAACACTTGACATCTATCAGCAGCGTGAATCACGATGTTTTTCGCTCGCAAACCGCTTTAGTAGCTTAACAAAATCGCAATACGTGACAATGTGGGTATGGACAAGAGAAGTGTGAGCTTAGTGAATTCGGAATGCTTCTGAGAAATTATGCGAACTCTGCTGATCGCGAATGCGGCTCTTATACTTGCATCTCTCGCTTTGGCACAACCCCCACACAGGCTCGACCTCATGCCCATGCCCTCCCTTATTCAGCTTGAGGTTGGGCAGCTGCCGGTTGATCGATCTTTCTCCGTTGCGATCACGGGCATGAGGGATGCAAGGCTGGAGCGCGGAGTAGTCAGGTTCGTTGCCGAGCTTTCCCGTCAAACAGGAATGTTCCTGCAGAGACCTACCAACTCAGCTAACCCGACTCTGCTGATCCACGCCGTTCACGGTAGTGAGAAAGCGCAAAAACTCAGCGAAGATGAATCATACGAACTCGTAATCAGCCAGTCAGGCGCGAAGCTCACCGCCCCCAATCCTCTGGGCATTCTGCGCGGCCTTCAGACCTTCCTTCAACTGGTGGAAATCACGGCAAACGGATTTGCCGTGCCGGTCGTGACAATAGAGGATCAGCCCCGGTTCGCCTGGCGCGGCCTGCTCATTGACGTGGGTCGCCACTTCATTCCGCTGGACGTGCTCAAACGCAACCTCGATGGAATGGCAGCGGTGAAGATGAATGTCCTGCATTGGCACCTGTATGACAACGAAGGTTTCCGCGTCGAGAGCAAGCGGTTCCCCAAGCTGCAGGAAGCGGGATCCGACGGCCTGTATTACACGCAAGACGAGATTCGCGAGTTCGTGGCCTACGCCCATGATCGTGGTATCCGCGTGGTTCCCGAGTTCGAGATGCCGGGACACAGCCGCTCACTGTTCGCGGGATATCCGGAACTGGCGAGCGGGCCGGGGCCTTATACGATCGAGCCCGGCGGCGCTGATGCAGTCATGGATCCAACGCGGGAGGAAACCTACAAGTTCATCGACAAGTTTATTGATGAGATGGCCAAGCTCTTCCCCGACGACTATTTTCATATTGGGGGAGATGAGGTCAACGGCCATCAATGGGACGCAAATCCGAAAATCCAGGCCTTCATCCACGCTCATGGGATGAAAAACAACCAGGACCTGCAAGCCTACTTCAATCAGCGCTTGCAGAAGATCTTGAGCAAGCATCACAAAATCATGATGGGATGGGACGAGGTACTGCATCCTGATTTGCCGAAGACTGTCGTCGTGCAGTCCTGGCGTGGGCAGCAGTCGTTGGCGACCGCGGCCCAGCAAGGATACAGCGGTCTGCTCTCCTTCGGCTATTACCTGGACCTGATGTGGCCGGCTTCCCAACACTATGCCGTGGACCCGATGAGCGGCGCAGCTGCTTCCCTGAATCCGGAGGAGAAGAGACGCATCCTTGGCGGCGAGGCTTGTATGTGGTCGGAGTGGGTTACTCCCGAGAACATCGATTCCAGAATCTGGCCGCGTAATGCTGCGATTGCAGAACGTCTGTGGTCTCCCCCCGAGGTGCAAGATCCAGGCTCGATGTACGCGAGGCTTGACGAGTTAAGTTGGCGTCTCGAGTGGCTCGGACTGACGCACAGATCCAACCTGATCTCCGCGCTGCACCGCATGGCGGGAACGGACCATATCGCTGCGCTTCACACCCTCGCCGAGGTCGTTGAACCGGTGAAGGACTATGCACGCATGGATAGTTTGAAGACTGTCTGGGATTTCCGGGCTCCTCTGAACCGACTGGTGGATGTAGCCAATCCGGAGAGCAATCAAGCGCGGCATTTTCGGGATTCCGTGCAGGCGTATATCGGAAGCGGCTTTACGGACCGGGCCGCTGAAGGAGAGATTCGGACAAATCTCGCTACTTGGCGCGACAATGATGCAAGACTGCGTCCCCTTCTGGAGCAATCTTTTCTGCTGCATGAACTCGCACCTCTTTCCGAAGACCTTACCACCCTTGGAGTGGCCGGCTTGTCTGCGCTCGATTATCTCGATAGGTCCGAGGCCTCCCCGGAGTTGTTCAGGGCGCAACAACTAGCATTACTTGACCGCGCAAGAACTCCTAAAGCTGACCTACTGCTCATGGTGGTTGCACCGGTGCAGCGGTTAATTGAAGCCAGCGCAGGCCAGACACAAAAGCCATGAACCTTGTCTGTTTGCAGGCGGCGGCGACATTGGCTCGGGCATCCGCAGGCAATTGGGGTTGGTAGGCGGAGGGCATACTCGACTTATCTGCGAGTCATTTAGACGCATTCCGGGCTATGATGCGAGGACTCCACCGCCGGACAGCTGCGGTAGACTTGCGCACGACTAACTCCGTTCCCAGATAATAGTCGGTGCCCTTTCGCCGTTTCAGTTTCAGCACCTTCTCCAGCGCCTCAAATGCAATTACTCCGAGATGTTCGCGGGGAACGCTGATGGTGGTCAGCGGAGGGCGCGCCAAGAAAGCGAAAGAAATATCGTCGATGCCCACCACGGAGACATCTTCGGGGACCTGGACGCCTTCTTCTTCGAGTGTCTTCATCGCTCCCATGGCGATCAGGTCGCTTCCGCAAAAAATCACGGTAGGAATCTCCGGCTGAGCAAGAATGGCGCGCACGGCCGATGCTCCGGAGTCGACGCGATAGTTGCACTCGATGACCGGGAACGGATTCATCTTTCGCTCATTCAATCCCGTGACGAGCGCTTGCTTGATAGTGATTGCGGTGCGATTATTACCCGGTCCGGCCATGACCGCCGCCCGGCGATGACCAAGTTTAACCACGTGTTCAATGGCCTGTGAGATTCCACTTTGGTAGTCGATCGATATGTTGCTGATCAGACGTTCCGGGGGGCCGAGGTTGCAGAACACCACGCCAACCCCAGCGGCGGTCAGTTCCGCGGTTGCCCTCTTGTCCAAAGACGAAGTCATGATCGCAACTCCGCGGACATCGCTTTCGATCAGTTTCCGGATGACCGATTCGGTGCGAACTTGTTGATATTCGGTATTAAGTAGCAGAACATCGAATCCCCGGTCCCAGGCGGAGGCCTGGAAGCCACGGATGATCTCGGGAAAATATGGATTGGCTATTTCCGAAATCACTAGTCCGAACAGATCGCTCTGGCCGGTGGCCAGCCGTCTCGCATGCACGTTCTTGTAGTAGTTGAGCTGGCGCACCACCGCGAGAACACGCTGTTCGGTCTCGGGAGAAATGTACTGGGTCTTGTTGAGCACGCGGGATACCGTGGCGGGCGAGACGCCAGCTTGCTTAGCCACCTCCCGCATGGTGTGGCTCATCAACTCTCCTTTCCGCGGAAACAGAATTCCTGAATGCGGGGAAGATGGTGAAGCATGCGGACGATTCGGGTGTACTGCGACGTCGCTTTCCGAAACCGGCAGTCGTCCTGCGGTTGAACCTATCATGCTTCAACGGCGAATGTCATGGGCGAAATACCGCGCGCCACTGCCGTGGCGGCGGCAAAAAGCTTGACAAGTGAGCGAAGCGTGTTAAAAAGGAGAACCATGAAAGCGGTTGCAGAATCGGGTTTCTTTGAGCGAAATGGGCCTGACGCATGACCCACTTCCTGCAAGATATCCTCCGCCAGCCTCTCGAACTTCAGAGCACGATTGCCTATCTATGTGGAGCCGGGCGCCGTCGACTGGCGGAGGCAGCGGCTGTGATTCGGAGTGCACGCCATGTCTATCTGACCGGAATCGGGAGTAGTTGGCACGCCGCGTTAACGGCAGGGCCCTTGTTCTCGATGGGAGGTCGTCCGGTATATGTACAGGACGCCTCCGAACTCTTGCAGTTTGCCACGATTCCATCCGACGCTGTGATCATCGCCATCTCTCGTACCGGCCGCAGCGTTGAGATCGTGCGTCTGCTGGCCAAAGCCCGTAAAAGCGGCACCGTTGTGATCGGTGTAACGAATTCGGAGGACGGCCCGCTCGCACAGGAAGCGCAAATCCCGATAGTGGTTGCGGCCAAGCTTGATCATGGCATCTCGGTCAACACCTATTCCACGTTAGCGGCGGCGACCGGTGCTCTAGCCAGCGTCACACTTGGTTTTTTTGATGACGCGCTCGCAACCTCACTGTCACGCGCGGTCGCCGAGACGGCCCGATCCGTCGCGAGTTGGCAGGATCAGATTGAGGACTCAGCCTGGTTTTTGCCGGGTAGCGCATGTTACTTTCTGGCGCGTGGTTCGAGCCTGGGAAGCTGCCATGAGGCCAGACTTCTGTGGGAAGAAGGCGTCAAGTCTCCGGCCACGGCGATGGGGACGGGCGGCTTCCGACATGGCCCCCAAGAGATGGTTGGTGCGGGTGTACGTTTCGGCATTTGGATCGATGGGCGGAACATGCGCGGTCAGGACCTGGCGGTGGCGCGAGATCTGACGCGGTTGGGCGCTTCTGTCATGCTCATCGGCCAGGACCTTCCGGACGACGCCGGAGAACTCGTCTTCCGCCTGCCTGGAGTTCCACCCGAGTGGCAATTTCTGATCGATGTCATCCCGGCACAGCTCGCGGCCGAGCGACTGGCGCGGCTTTCAGACGTCGACTGTGATTCTTTTCGTCTCTGTTCTTACATCGTCGAAGACGAATGGGGTCTGTCGCACCAGAAAGTTGGAGTGCCAAAAGTGGAAACGTAATCGCGGTTTTGAGATATCTCATGATCGGTGCGGTTGACATCGGCGGAACAAAAATAGCAGTCGGCATGGTGACAGAGAGCGGGCAAGTATTGGCTCGGAAGAAGTCGCCCACCGATACTGCTTCCTACGCGAACGGCTTGTCCACGATCGGCGGCCTGCTGCGAGAAACGGCACAGATTGCCGGTGTTGAAATCACCGGCATAGGAATTGGATCCACTGGTCCGGTAGACCCGTTCACGGGAAAGTTTGGCGAAGTTGATTTTCTACCGGGGTGGCGCGGACAGAATCCAGTGGAAGACCTGGCTCGCATGTTCCGCGTTCAGGTTGCCCTGGAAAACGACGCCGATGCCGCCGCTCTCGCCGAGGCAGGTTGGGGCGCCGGAAAGAGCAAGTCGCGACTCATCTATGTCACGGTTGGAACCGGGATTGGCGGCGGGATTGTCTTCGACGGACACCTTTATCGCGGCGTAGGTGGAGCTCATCCCGAACTTGGCCACCAGGTCATCGATCCCGCTGGACCGCTCTGTTCTTGCGGGTTCCGGGGCTGCTGGGAATCGCTGGCTGCGGGACCAGCGATGGTGGCATGGCTGGATGCGAATGCGCCGGCCGATTATCCGCATCGCGAACATCTCACCGCCAAGCGCATCTGCCAGCTCGCGCGGCAGGACGATGCTCTGGCTCACCAGGCGGTTGAGCGGGAGGCCTACTACCTGGGGATTGGTCTGGCCAACCTCATCAATCTGTTTACACCTGACGTGATTGTCTTGAGTGGCAGCTTGATGAAGAGCGCGCCCCTGTTTCTCGACGGCATTCGCAAATTGATTTCCCGCGGTTGCCGTTTTGTCCCATTCGAGAAGACCGAGCTCGCCCTGGCCTCGCTCGGAGAAGATAGCAATCTCATCGGCGCCGCAAGGGTCTGGCATGATGGCATCCAACATGGAGTTCCACTTGCTTCCTGACCACCCCACCGCGGGCAGACCCCGGCAAAGCCCTTAAGGAACACTGATGGCAAGAAATCGCTACATGGTCGGTCTGGTTTTCCTCACGTTCTTCGTGATGTCCTTATTGACCAATATTCTTGGACCAATTGTGCCGGACATCATCAGCAGCTTTCACGTAAGCCTGACCGCCGCCGGATTTCTGGCCTTCGCTTTCTTCATTGCCTATGGAGTGATGTCGATTCCCGCAGGTTTTCTGGTGGAACGATTTACCGAAAAACCGGCCATGATTCTGGCGTTCCTGGTGGGCGCGCTGGGATCGCTGAGCTTCGCGCTGTTTCCGCAATATCGCGTTGCCATCGTCTCATTGTTCGTGATCGGGGCCGGGATGGCCATGCTGCAAGTAGCGGTGAATCCTTTGCTGCGTGTGGCGGGCGGTGAAGAACACTATGCTTTCAATTCAACTCTGGCACAACTGGTTTTCGGCGGCGCATCCTTCATTAGTCCGCGCATTTATTCTTATCTCGTACTCAACCTGAATGGTGCTGCGTCCGGGCAGAATGTTTTTCTTCGGGTTCTACGAAGGCTAACCCCACCTGGCCTGCCGTGGGCTTCGATGTATTGGATTTTCGCGGCTTCCGCATTGCTGATGGTCGTGGTTATATCTCTTTTCGGGTTTCCACGTGTTCAACACACTGACGAAGAGAGTGCGGGATCGTGGGAAATGTATCGCAGTCTGGCGCGACAGCGAGTGGTCTGGATGTACTTTATCGCCATGTTCGCCTACGTTGGCTGCGAGCAAGGCACCGCGGACTGGATTTCAAAATTTCTTTACCAGTACCATGGTTTCGATCCTCATACCACGGGCGCAACTGCGGTTTCCTGGTTTTGGGGGCTGCTAACGGCGGGCTGTTCCGTTGGCATGTTGCTGCTAAAAATATTTGATAGCCGCAAGATATTGATCGGCGCGGGTGTCGGCGCGCTCTTCTGTCTCTCCGTGGCTTTGTTTGGACCGGCAAATGTGTCGGTGATCGCTTTCCCCGCGATCGGCCTGTTCACTTCGGTGATGTGGCCAATTGTTATTTCGCTGGCGCTCAATTCGGTCGCTGAGCACCACGGTTCTTTCTCCGGTATTTTGAGCACCGCCGTCGTGGGCGGGGCCGTGGTTCCAGTAATTATCGGGAACATCGGCGACCATCTCGGGCTGCGCGCCGGCTGCGCTTTTCTTTATGTCACATTTGGCTTTGTTCTCAGCGTCGGCTTCTGGGCTATGCCGCTAATCGGGAATGCCACGATCAGTCTCAAGAAAGATTCCCCTGAGGCTCCGGTTTGATGGAACACGCCCGTGTAACCTGTTGCTAGAAAGTTGCCAATCTGGGTAGGAGTCCTCAGTATCGTGTCATCCGTGGTCATCCAAGGGCTGATTGCCGCCTATGTCTATGGCCGGTTAACGGGGACGGTCTCCGAGCACGGACACCGACACACATCGCACGATACGCGGTTCACAGAACTGGCCGCCGAACAAGATCGGCAGTGGGAAACGATTGGGCGCCACGGGGAAAAGATTTCCGCCGTAGAAGCCAGAGTGCAGGGCATGGAAGCCCGGGCGAATCGATCGTGAGGGTAAGCTTCGAATTAGCCCTAGCCCACTTGAATCATAGGAAAATCAAAATCTCGTGCTCGTCGTGAACGAAGCGTTGTGGCGGGTCGAGTGGGCGAGGCTGAATGAAGTATCCAGATAGTCCGATTCGCTTCACAAAGGCGCAGTTTGCGATGTTTGGCTTTGGCGAGGACAGCACGCGGAAGTGGTATCTGCTATCGCACGCGATTGCGGATGACGGGATGGAACTTCGGCTGGCGTCTAATTAGCGAGACGCCTTCGACGCTAGTCGTCGCGCCCATTTCATTCTTCTGCCTGTGTGGTCAAGGAGCGGATCATACCCGAAATCTCGCTTTATGGAATCTACCCAGGGCCGAGGTTGCGCTGCTGCACCCCGAGCGGCGTGCCGATATTATCAATCAGGTTTCGATAGGTGTGCCGAAAGCTGTGCCAGCCCACTCCTTGCAATCCGATTTTTCGCCTGCTGGTCGCAAATAGTCTTTCTGAATGGCATCGCCGTGAACCGGGCGTTTCGTATCCGCATTAGCGATGTGTCGAAACGCCTCAGAGAAACCCGATGCAGTTAGTCGAAATCAAGGGCGTGACGAAACGGGTTCGCAAGAAAGTTGTGCTTACGGTCGAGCAATATCAGGCTCCTCCCGCAGAGCTTCCGTACCACATTCAAGTGATGGTCATGATTGCAATGTGCCTGGGCTTGCGCATCAGTGAGATCAGGGCATTGCAGTGGGCGGACTTTGACTTGAAGGGGCAGATACTGACGTTGCCCCGATCCAATGTGGGCCGCTACGTCTGGAACGGGGGAAAACCGGAGCTTCAGAGGACGAAGTGTTTCTGCGTGGGCAAGACAACAACTCTGTCCGTGATCCGCGAAGGCGCGGAGGCCGAGGGCTACAGAGTGGAAGGTTTGACAGCGACTACAGGCCAGCGCGGCGACGTGAGCCGGTCTCCTAGCGAGATAAGACGTACTGTCAAAATCGTCAAGTTTCTGACAGGTCTGCGAGGCGTGGCAACGCCGCCGCTCTCGAATCAATCGCCAAAACTGTTCAAAATTGAGCCTTCCTTACATCGGATTTACATCATTATCTGGTGTCGACAGCCCTGCCAGTGAGACTTGAAGGCAGCAGGACCGATGAACGCGGCAAGCCTGTCCACGAAGAATGCTACATTCTTGCAATCTCGCCATTGAAGAAGCAGCCGCCTAAAGCAAACGCACCAATACGTATGTTTGAAAGAAAATGAGACGGCGTAGAAGAACAGCACCGGACGGAAGCTAGACCCTTGCAGGCCATCTTAAAGCCGTCCGCTTTCTCTCCAAATACAAAACGGGGCGGTGTGGGTCGGCGTGGGGATAAGCCCGCCCTACTTCAGTAGGCGGCGCTCCTTGTTTGTTTCTCTGGGGAATCGGAACTTCTGCTGCTTTATAGCCCTCTTCCGCGAGGTACGAATATTCGTTTTTGCTGTAAAAGATTAGAAAGACAACCGAAGTGTTCGGCTCATTCTCGTACGGGGCTAGGTCCGGTCTTAACCAAATCGTTCTCATTCATGTTTGGCCAAGCGCGGCCAACTCTGCGCCAATGCCAAAACCAGAATAGAAATACAGCAACAAAAGAACTCACGAAGCCGTTTAGTGGAACCATCTCTGGCCTATGAAGTCCAAGACCTTGTGCATGTCGGTGCCTCTTCGAACAGCGTCGATGCCCTCTTCTCGGTAGGCTTCATATCTCCAGTGGAGGACGCAGCCCGTCTATGCAATCCCCGTGAGACCGCGAGCAAGGGAATACCTGATCGCTCTGCGTCTTGGGGAACAAATCCCCGGTAGAGCGAAGCGCGGCTAATTGCCAGGCACATTCATGCTGCGTTAGAGAACTTCCCTGCGACTCGCGTCATGTAGTCTGGAATGCATCAATCATCAGATCTTGTTCGGGTTTTGCGTCGATCAGTGGTGAAGGGGTGAGTTGCTGATGCGATCCGGCGGATTAGAAGAGCTCGACGGCTGCCGCGTGCCCAGAAGCAGAAGCAAGTCGACCATCCCGGGTAACTAACGTGCCTCCGAGCTTTTCGGCAAGCACGATGTAGGCCGCATCATAGGCAGAAAAGTTGTGACGGAGTTGCCAGATGCGGGGCAGGAGCACGAGATGAGGATAGCGAGTAATGCGGAGATCCAGCAGATCACGGACCGCCTCGTCAGCACGATGTACAGAGACCACTGCTTGCAGCGCTAGACGCCGCAGTACCTGCGTGACCTCAAGATCTAGGAGATGAGGCGCGTGTAGGGTTTCGTTGCGCGAATAAATTCGGTTCTCGATGCTTTGCCCCGCAGATGTCTGAAGAAGCCAGTCAACTGCGGCAGACGCATCGAGGACGATCATCGAGCCTCGCGCTCTTCTCGCACCAGGCGAGCGGTATCAATCTGCGCTGAAACCGGCTTACGCTTATGTATGCGCTCTCGCAATTCTGCGAGTGTGGGTCTCTCCGCGATTTCTTTGATCTCCGCTAATAGATAGTCCGACAGTGACATACCGGCCATGGCAGCGCGAGCTTTCAGGCCGCGGTGCAGGGCATCAGGCACATTACGAAGCTGAATCATCTTTGTCATGCCTTAAGCATACTTTCATGTTAGTCACATGTCAATGGACTGTGCGCACCCGAAACGGGTTGTCACGGTCCAGAGCAAGAAAATCCGCGCTTGATAGTAGTTTTCCTCTTATGCTAGGTTGGGCGCTGTGTTGCTGGACGCCAAATGAATCGAAAGCAAGACGGACGCGACTGGTGCCCAAGAGCGAACCCAGGGTGGGAAAAATGCCACAGTCGTTTCGACGGACTTCGTCCTTGTCTCGGACCGGTTGGAAGCCTGGCTGTGTAATGCCAAACCAATTTGGGGTGATTGCCGCTTTCATTTTCCCCGGAGCAGGGTCGCCGTATGGGAATTGCGGGCGGTGGCCATGCTGCCGGTAACCGTCCACTTGCCTGTAGCTGGGTTTTACAGTTCGGCCCTTTCGAGTAATCCTGCCGAACTGGAGCCCCTGCAATCAGGACCTGACCGGTCGCAAGCAGCGTGGCGGTCTGAGCCGTGGGGGCGGTGTGCAGCTACCTGTGTTCGTCACGTGTCAGAGGCCTGGGGCCCGAGTGGGAAAGATGCACTCGCTACCAACCCGACAGCAAGTGCGGCTGATGCAAGGGTGCGAACCGCTGCAAACCGCTGGATGTTTCTACAAATCATGGGAACCTCCTGTAGAGACGGCTAGAAGTTGACCAGAAGCCGTGCCGTCGTGGCGGTTCTGGTCAAGCCACCGACCATTCCGCGAGCATCCCGCAAAATAGAGCTCTTCAGTCTGTAACCAGTTGACCAGATGCAATTCCTGCTCGTGTCATCGAGGCGTAAACAATTTGTCAATTGAACATCAGAAACCTATGCCACAGCTCACTCCGGGCTCGTGCCTGAATTTCAGCTTTTCGAGATGGTGGCGCGGATTCCAGCCGGCAGACGACTTAGAAGCGTTCAGCTACTTGCAGGTCGAGTGAGACCCGCTCTCCATTGACGAGTACGGCTCCGCCGTCAATGAGTTGCTGGCCCGTGCAGTCATATTTGTCATAACAGCGGAGGAGCGAAAAGGGAAAAAAGAACTCAACCGCTTCCGCGTTCTCCTCACTTCCTGCCTTGTTGTCAGTGCTGACAGTGGTACTGAAACTGATGCCGTCGAAATCCGATTCGTTTTCGAAGTAGGCAGTCACTGGCCGAACGAGCCGGGCGATATGCTCGTCAAACGCGACGGCGGCAATCTTGTAACGCGATCCCGCCGCAGGCGGGTCCAGGCGCGTTTTCAGTGACAGTTCAAGATAGATGCCTTGCCGGAAGACCACGAAGCCTTGCGGCGCATAAGCAACGAAATGCGCCTGTGAATCAACGTCCTTCAAGAGTTGAGTTATGGTCTGCTGCCTGGAGGATTGCAATTTCTCCAATGCTTGCGGAGAGGTGTCGCGTGGAGTCTCGGTTAACGTGTCACGCGTTAACGTGTCACGCGAAGAAAGATGAGCTGTGTCTGCTACCGCCGAAGCGCTGGCGGCGGCCGCAGTGGGAAGAGGCTGGGAATGAGGAGTCTCGCCGTTAAGCCAGATCGAGATTGGCTCTCCGTTGAGGAAGGCTTTTCCGTTCAGCAGGGCGGATTGTTGCACGTTCGTATCGCTGGAGGCAACCAGACGGATGGCGTCGATTTGAGGCAGGAACACCATGAGGTTTTCTGGTTGCTCGACGGCGACTCCCATCGCCGATCCGGCTACGTGATGGGAAATCTCGACTGCATATCCCTGCACGTCCTCACTGGACTGAAAACGGGGAACTGCTGTTTTCAAAATAGGTAGCACCACCTTGAGGAAAGAGTCGCGCGCCCGGGATTCGCGGTTCGTTTTGTCTTCCGAGTAGGCGGCGAAGTAGTTTCCGGTGATAGCAAGTACGGTTCGCTCGTCGTAGCGTTCAAAGCGAAGCGAACGCTGGCTCGCGCGTTGCTGCTGAGCCTGGTCGAGGTCGAGCGTTGGGCTCAGGTAAAAAGGGTAATCGAACTTCGCCGCGAGAAGATCGTTGCCGACCTGGCTCAACTCGTGGGTGTACTGGATTTGCAGTGAGCGAAGTTTGGGATCCTTGATCAGGCTGGGAGAGACAACCTGCGCCCGCGAAAAGCTTGCAGCCATGAGAGCCAGACCGAGGCAAAGGATTCTGTTCTTGTTCAGCATTGAATTCTACTGGCCGAGAGTAAAGTCGGCTTTTAAATCGCCGGTGACACTTATCTTGACAGAGTGGTTCTTGACGCCTTCGTGCCAAGCCGTGAGGCTGTAGCTGCCGTCGGGAACATTCTCGATTTTGTATTCGCCGGATTCGCTGGTCAGTGTGAAATAGGGCGTCGGCACGACCACGATGTAGCCCGTCATTTCGGAGTGGACGTTGCATAGCAGCGACACGGTGCCGGAAGTGTCAAACTTGAACGCACGCTTTTCGTTTTGCGGCCAGGTGCCCAGATTGTGCCCAAGCTTCTTGTTGCCGCCGACGGAGGTCCAGAAAACATTGTGTGCGACGCTGTCGCTGTTGAGAAACTGCACGGTGCTGCCCTGCTGTACCGGAAGGATGTGTGGCTGGAACATCAACCGCTTTTGCGCCATGATTGGTTGCTCTACTGGAGGCGGAAAAGTTTTTCCCGCGATCGCTTCGACATAGACGACCGACTGCCCTGGAACTCCCGTGACTTTGCCGGTGATTGTGCCAGCGTGGGCCGTCAGGCTCAGAACCGCGCTCAGAAACACTGCTTGCAAAATACGGCGCTGCATTTTTCTGTTCCTCCTTCAAGATTGTCAAGAACCACGATTTTCAAAATTGAGAATTGCAACCCGGCAGAGGCGCAATCCCCCGTTAGTACACGAACTCCAGAGCCACGACTGCTGTGTTGGTGCGGAACGGGTTCTTGAGTAGCGCCGGAACTCCGTTCGGCCCGATGTTTGCGGTGTTGTAAACGACTTGCTGCGGCCGAATCTGATACTCAAATGAAGTCTTGATATTGGGATGGATCAGGAACTGCACGCCCGGAGTAAACCGGTTCCGCACAGAACTGAACGGCGAAAGGAACGGAGTATTCGGAGCGCCAGGAGTGCCCGTTAGATAGCCGTTCACCAGATCCGATGTGGAGTTGACCCGGTCCCACCTCATGATGGCCATCATCCACGGATAGACCATGTAATCCGCCTGAATGAAGCCCCCGGAAAAAGTTGCTGGATTACCGCGCACAAACTCCGTCGGCCCAGGGGCTCCGAGGGGGACAAAGGGCAAGAGGCTGTTGTCGTGCCCATACATATAAAGTCCGTAAATGTCGAACTTGTCATGGAGGTTAAGGTCGAAATCGCCACCGCCACGATAGAAGGGTTCGCGTGCGGTTAGCACGGTCGGAGCGAAAGCACCAGGCGTAAATCCGGAAAGCCTTTGCACGGAACGGCCGTATAAATAATAAGAACCGACGGTGATGTAATTGTGGGTTCGCGGCCCATTCTTGCCGGCGGCCTGGATGTCGCGACGGCTCGCCGGATCGCGTTCCAGGTTTACCCGGTAGGAAAACCGCCCATACAGATCTTTAAAGTTGGCATCGGAATTGAACCCGACGCCACCGCTGTTGCCGCCGGAGCCGGAGGGAACATTGAGTGGCGACGGAAAAGTACCGCTGGTGTTCTGGTCGATGATCGCGACAGAATAACGATATCCGCCGTAGCGGTGGCCTCCGCTGATCTCGACGCCCTTTCCTGGCCCCGCCATAGTGAAAGTGTTATTCACAAACTGTTGTTCGAAGCTTGGATTTGCCGCGCCGATGTTCGCCTGGGTGTAAATATCGTAAGGGCTTATGTCGTAGCCGCGGGCCTGCGTGAAAGGAAGGTCAAGCTCAAATTGCCCGACCCTGAGGGTTAGGGAATCAGTGGGCAGTTTGAAGAAGCGGTTCAGATTCGCGAACCGGAGATAGGCGTCTCCCAGCGCTCCATTGGCATTCGCGCCCGAAACGCTGATGTCGTCGTCAACCCAGAAAGCGATATTGCTGCCGAAGTTGCCCGCTGTGAAGATGCTGAACAAGCCGGTCTGAAAGTCTGTCGCTGGGACGTAAGTGCCCACTGTTCCCGGCGGGAGCTGCGCGTTGAAGTTGTTCGCGTTCCTGCTGGTTGCCTGGAAGAACTGGTTGTAGCGCAACCCTATCGGAGGAATCCCAGGGACGGTTCCCGGCCAGATGGAATGAGGCCAATTCTCTTTTTGCGCCGGCGATCCCAACATAACCGGGGGGATCTTAATGAAGGTCTCGTCGTCTTTGGGGAACTTGAAGCCCGCGTCCTTGAACGCCTTTCCGAAGTCGTTCAGCTTGGGAAAGTCCACATGGCAGGTGGCGCACGAAGTTCCGTATTGCCGGGCAAACGCAGGAATCGCATGCGCGGATGGAACAAGACATACATAGATGATGATTGAACAACAGAATGCAATACGCGGCTTGAGCATGCGATCTCCGTAGCGGTTAAGAAATTTTCCTTTCATTCACCCAGTCCAACGGCTTGTGTTCTGCGGACTCAGCCTGCCGGCTCGCAGAGTCGGTGCGCATTTCGACTGCGGGCCGAAATGTGACCCATGGCGTCGACGCTATCCCCCGTCGGCGTAATGCTGCACGAGCCTCACTCTCGGCGGAAAGCCTCCTGAACTCACGCCATGTGATCCAGCACATCAGCACTATCAGAGCCGCCACGAACAATCCCGCGCCGATGGGCAAAGCAACAGATTCAGATTGTTCTCGAGTAACTCGAATTTGAGACGGCACGGGTTGTGGCGCCGCAGATGAAGCCCGGCTGGGATCGGTCGGCGGACTTGCTGCATTAGGTCGAGACATCTGAGAAATTTGACTGGCGCTCGCCAGTTCGGTGGGCGGATAGTGTGTCAGGTATTCATAAACATCCGCGGCTTCGTTCTCAGACAGATAACTGAAGACAGGCATCCGGCCACGGTAAGTGGACGACGTCGTGCCCATGATCACCGGCGCGCCACCCGTAACCTTCCTCGCCAGCTGCGCCTGGCTCACGCGCTCGGGAAGCGCACTCAACGGCGGGATTGCTCCTTCCGAAAGCTCGGCGGGCGTCGGATTAAGCCCGGTGGCGTCGTGGCAAATGTGGCAGGTGGATTTCACGATCAACTCGCCGATGCGAGCGCGCGATTCTTGAATCGCAACTTGTTCCAATTCGGCGCCCGGAACGCCGGCAAGCTGCCGGAGGTAAGCGAGGAGCGGACGAATCTCAGCTTCGCTCAAATGATGAAATGCCGGCATGTCCTGTCCGCCCTCGTGGAGGCGCTTGAGTAAAGCCGTTCTGGACTGGTTCACCAACTCCGCCGTTTCCCGGTGGCCCAACGCCATTCCCAGCTTTTTCATCCGTTCATCAACCAGCGTGGCGGAGGTCGCCCGAACCGGATCGATCAGCGATCCGATTTCCGGCGGAGCCCCGAGACCGGCCTCACCGTGACATCCCTGGCAATTTATGCGGTACAGATCGGAACCATGCAGTGTTCGACTCTGCGTTCTTGAACCAGCTCTAGGCGAGTCCGATAACCGCACAAAAACTACCGCCCGGTCGATCGAAACTTCGGGTGGCCCCAAGAGCAAAGTCTTGCCCATGCTGGTTTCGTCAAACGGCCGGTGGATGTGATGGAGCCAGCTTTCACCGGCCACAGCCGTGATCGCAACATTCTTACGGGCCGCGCCTTGACCAAGCGCCAATGCCGCCAAGAAAAGAAACGCCCCGATTCTCGTCAGTATCTTCATAACAAAAATGTCGGCGGGAAGTGGCTGCAAACAAGGTAAAGAATCCTCCGCGCGCGGTTGTCATGAACTTGTCAAACAATTGTCTTTTTTTTCGATCCGCTGTTGCATCCTGTGCCCCGAAGGGGTGGAGAAAGCATAGCCAAAAAAAATTGCCGGGAGGCGCTACGGCAGCGCTTTCCCGGGCCATTTTTGATTCAGTCGTGCCTGGTTTACTGGAAAAAATTTAAGGTGTTGGTAGCGTCGTCCACGTAGTAGACACTCTATCCAACTGCGACCAAGCCGAAGAGTGCGCCTGCGCCAGGAGGATGCCACTGCTATCGAGTAGCGCTTGGAGGCCTTTTCAGCGGAGAAGACCCGGCTTGCCATCAGACTAGGTCCTATGCAATAATGAGTATACACTCAGCAATAGAGGATTCTCCATGGCTCGTCCTAAGAGCGAAGACAAGCGAAATGCGATCCTCGACGCCGCGACCCGCATATTTGCCGAGCATGGTCTTACTGCTGCCCCGACGTCAGAGATATCAAGAAAGGCCGGCGTCGCCGAGGGAACTCTGTTTACCTACTTCAAGACTAAGGATGATTTGATCAATGCCCTTTACCGCGAGATTAAATCAGAACTCGCAGACGCGATGATGTCAGGTTTCCCGCGCAAGAAGAGTGTTCGCACCAGGTTGCAACATGTGTGGGACGGTTACGTGAATTGGGGGGTGACAAATCCCGAGCAGCGAAAAGCCCTGGCTCAATTGCAGGTCTCCGGGATGCTTTCGAAAGAGTCGTTCGAGGCGGGAAGCGCGCCCTTCGTCGAAATGCTGAATATGATTCGCGACGCGATTGAGCAACATATTCTCCGAGCGGACCTTCCGATTGAGTTGATTTCGAAGATGCTGGGGGCTGTGGCGGAAGCCACGATGGACCTGATCGTGTTGAAACCAGCCATGGCAAACAAGTATCGCAACGGTGGATTTGAGATCTATTGGGCGGGAATCGCACGGAAGTGATCTTTTGTGCGAGTGATGAGTGAGTAATCAGATAACAAAGAGGCAACAAAATGAACAACGCACTATGGACGACATGAAAACGGCTCCACACACTCTATGGGAAGCTTCAAAGAAGCTGACAGGTGTGGCCTTCGCGGGGCTTTCGTGAAGGTCGAGTAAGTGTAGACCGTTAAGACCACAATTATTTAGGAGGATTTCATGAAGAAAGTCTGGTTGATTACAGGAAGCGGAAACGGATTGGGGCGGAATATTGCCGAGGCGGCGCTGGCCGCGGGCGACAGCGTGGTAGCTGGAGCGCGCCGCACGGAGGAACTGGCATCTCTGGTAGCGCAATACGGCAAGCGAGTGAAGCCGGTTACGCTGGAAGTGCGCCAAGAGGCCGCAGCAAAGGCCGCAGTGCAGTTAGCGGTGGACAGCTTCGGACGGCTGGACGTGCTCGTCAACAATGCCGGTTACGGGCAGTTTGCGCCGTTCGAGCAGATGAACGCGGAGGACTTCCAGGCTGTCGTGGACACATGCTTCTACGGCGTGGTGTACACAACGCGTGCCGCCGTGCCCGTGATGCGCAAGCAGAGGAGCGGTCACATCTTTCAGGTGTCTTCGGTCGGTGGCCGGCTCGCGGTGGCCGGCAATACGCCGTATCACGCGGCTAAGTGGGCTGTGGGCGGTTTCAGCGACTCCCTGGCGATGGAAGTCGCGCCGTTCGGCGTCAAGATCTGCACACTGGAGCCAGGCGGTATACGAACCAATTGGGCGCGGCGCGCAGGACAGAATGCGCCGGAGTTGCTGCCGGAGTACGAGCCCTCAGTGGGTTCGATGCTCAAGATGTTGCGGAGTCTCGACGGGCGCTCGGAAGGCGATCCGCAGAAGATTGCAGACGTAGTTGTGCAACTGGCCAATAGCGACGAAGTGCCGAGACGTCTCATCCTGGGTGTGGATGCTGAAAAACGGGTGCAACAAGCGGAAGCTGCGCGTGCGAGCGAGGCTGAGAAATGGCAACATCTCACTATTTCAACGGTTTTTGAAGATGGGCAATTCGACAGCCGAATGTATGTGGCAAATAGCGGAATCAATTCCTGAGTTTCCGACCCATTAGCGCACAAGGGAATTGCGGCGATCCAGCCAACGTGGCTAAGGTCGCCCTCCGTCTAGCTGCCAGCGATCAGTTGCTTGCACATCTCATGATGGGCATTAAACCCGTGTACTTAGCCTATCTCGCGATACAACGAATGAAAGGATCAGGATTATGAAATACAGATTGCTTGGCAAGAGCGGACTTCGAGTCTCCGAAGCGGCTTTGGGCACCATGACCTTCGGCGACGAGTGGGGTTGGGGATCCCCGAAGGATGAAGCGCAAAAAATCTATGAGACCTACCGCGAGGCGGGTGGAAACTTCATTGACACGGCGAATTTCTACACCAACGGCACGAGCGAAAAATTCGTGGGAGACTTCATGCGCGGCCATCGCGAGAGCGTCGTTTTGGCCACAAAATACTCCAATGCTGCGCCAGGCAACGATCCGAATGCGGCGGGCAATCACCGCAAGAGCATGATGCAAGCACTGGAAGCCAGTCTGAAGCGATTGCAAACCGACTACATCGACCTGTACTGGGTGCACATCTGGGACGGGATCACCCCTGTGGAAGAAGTCATGCGCGGCCTGGATGATGTCGTTCGCCAAGGCAAGGTTCTTTATGTGGGTATCTCGGACGCTCCCGGCTGGTGGGTTGCCCAGGCAAATACTCTAGCGGAGCTTCGAGGCTGGACAGAGTTTATCGGGTTGCAGATCGAGTACAGCCTCATGGAGCGAACCGTCGAGCGTGAACTTGTTCCTATGGCGAGAGCTTTGAACCTGGGGGTTCTGGCTTGGTCTCCGCTGGCGAGGGGCGTGCTCACAGGGAAATATCACGGCGAAGGCAAGGCAGAGGGCGGGCGGATGACCAATGAGGGAATGAAGGAATTCCTTCTTAAGGAACAACGCGCGGCGCCGATCATCTCGGCGGTGAAGTCGGTCTCCGATCAGACTGGTCGCAGCATGGCGCAAGTTGCACTCGCCTGGCTGCGCCATCGGACGGTGCCCGTAATCCCGATCATCGGAGCACGGAAGGTATCTCAACTGCAGGACAATCTCGCCAGTCTGGATCTGGAACTCTCCGCCGAACAGTTGAAATCGCTCGATGGAGCAAGCCAAATCGAACTCGGATTCCCACAGAGTATTTACGAGAGAGAAATGGTTCGTGGAGTCAGGTATGGCGGCGTGCGGGACCGCCTCGTGCTTTAGTGCTTTCGATTCCTTTACTGCTCAATGACAACATCAAATTACAAAATCCACTTTACCGGCATTGGTGAAAAAGTGCGACCGTTCATCGACATTTGTCATCTTTGTTGTTTAAGAGAGTTCTGGACGGAATTTCTGGAATCGCGCCGTATGGGAAGTGTATGAGCGCAGAACCGCAGGTCGCGCTGGGAACTGATGCTCAGCGATATGTAGCACTGTTTCGCATCTCGGAGGCACTCTCCACTTGTGGGGAGCCAGATGAGCTGACACGAGTTCTTGCTGACCAGTTACGCGAACTTATCAGTTTCGACCATCTCGACGCGCTCATCTTTAAGGAAGATTCCAACGAAATAGAATGGCAAGGGTGGGGAACGGAGCCGATCGCTTTCCCCGATCTTCCGGTTGAGGAGACGTCAGCTTGGCATGTTTTCCGTACCCAGAAACCGCTGCATGTCGCCGACTGGAACACGGACGACACATTCCCGCGGGCGAAACGGCTATTGGAGAATGCCGGGGTCAGGCTCGGTTCTGTCATTCGCGTGCCATTGACCACCGCGCACCGGCGCTTAGGAACGCTGGGTATCGCCAGTCGGGAGCGCAATGCCTATTGTTTACAGGACGTCTGCTTCTTGCAGTTGCTTTCGCGTGTTGTTGCGCTAGCCATCGATGACGCCCTTAACCGGAGGAGATCCCAAGCCGCACGATTAGAACTGGAACGCCACAATACTCGGCTTAGCCTGCTCCTTGATCTGACCAACCGTATCACCTCCAACCTCGACCTAACCGACCTACTGCGTGCTGTTTCAGGAAGCGTTCGGGAGGTTATGGAGTGCGATGTCGTGGTGATTAGCTTACTGGATTCAGAGAGCGAACAATTTCGAATTTACGCCCTTGATTTTCCGAACAGTAAGGGGCTCTTGCATGAGGAAGTGGTCACTTCTCACAGCGGAGCTACTATGAGAGCGTTTGAAACGCTCAAGCCCGTCATTGTCAACCAATTTGACCCGGCCGAACTTGGTTCCGAGGGGTCTCAGATCGTACTCGGTGAAGGCCTCAAGACTCTCTGCATCGCCCCTCTAGTCAATCGCGGACACGCAATTGGTGTATTGTGTCTTGCGCGGAAGAAAGATGACTCTTTCAGCGAGCACGATGCGGAGTTCCTTAGCGAGGTAGCAGGCCAAGTCGCAGTCGCCATCGAAAATGCCCTCGCCTACCGCGAGATCTCTGAACTCAAAGACAAACTTGCCCAGGAAAAGCTGTATCTCGAAGAAGAGATTCGCAGCGAGCTGAATTTTGATCACATTATCGGGAGCAGTCCAGCCCTGAAGCAGGTTCTGGGATTGGTGGAGACGGTCGCATCGAGCGATTCTACCGTGCTGCTGCTGGGCGACACGGGGACGGGCAAGGAGTTGGTGGCGCGCGCTATTCACGACCACAGCCAGCGTAAGGACCGCACATTTGTCAAACTCAACTGTGCCGCCATTCCGACCGGTCTGCTCGAAAGCGAATTGTTTGGACATGAAAGAGGGGCGTTCACCGGCGCCATCAGCCAGAAGATCGGTCGGCTGGAACTCGCGCATGAGGGCACACTATTTCTCGATGAAGTGGGCGACATCCCGACTGAAATCCAGCCCAAGCTGTTGCGTGCTCTGCAGGAGCGGGAATTCGAGCGCCTTGGCAGCACCCACACGAAGAAGGTCAACGTCAGGCTGGTGGCTGCAACCAACCGGGACTTGGAAAAGATGATCGCAGCACGCGAATTTCGCAGCGATCTGTATTACCGCCTGAACGTGTTCCCCATTCGGATCCCCCCACTACGTGAGCGGAAAGAAGATATTCCCCTGTTGGTACGCTTCTTCGTCCAGAAGTTCGCGAGCCGAATGAAAAAACACATCGAAACGATTCCAGCCGCCGCAATGAAGACCCTGACTAATTGGGAGTGGCCGGGAAACATTCGGGAACTGGAGAATATCGTCGAGCGTGCCGTAATCCTGACGCGCGGCAAATCGCTTGAGGTGTCGATCCCAGAATTGCGCAAGTCGAGAGAAGACTACTCCGTTCCGAACCACAACGGCCAGCAAGACGAGATTTCCCGCATTGTGAGAGAAATGATCAGCGAAATCAACAAGGGAGCTACGAGAGGCGCATCCAAAGAGCATGACGAGACGGAGCGGCAGGAGATCATGCGCGTCCTGCGTGAGACAAAAGGTCGGGTTGGAGGCGCAGACGGCGCTGCGGTGCGTATGGCAATCAATCGGACTACACTGATTTCTCGGATCAAAAAGTTTGGCATCGATCCCAAACGCGTTTTCTGACTGCGAAGCGCATGTGTTTGGCTTTCACAGCGTTTCCGGCCAACGCAAGCCTCTGATCTCACATCTGAATCAACCTCCAAATCGCCCGCGGTGATTGGCGAGCGTTGAGATTGATTTCGACAGTCTCGACAGACAGGCCCGCCTCTTGCTCCAGCCCTGAATTTAACAGACTTAGAACTGCCGTCTTTTGGCATGCGTATTGCTTATTCATCTCTGTTGAAGGAAAAAACACAATGCTGAAGATTTCTGTCATGGACAGCCGTACCGAGCGCCGCTTGGTCTTGGAAGGCAAGCTAATCGCGCCCTGGGTTGCGGAGTTCAGGACAGTGGGGGAGGTGGCCAAAAAGGAGCTCAACGGTCGCGAGCTCGTAATTGACCTGGCGAATGTGACCTTCGTCAGCCAGGCGGGAGAGAACGCGCTTCTGGAGTTGATGGATGAGGGAGCGAGGTTCAGTTGTCGTGGCGTATTCACGAAGTACCTATTGCAACAACTCACGCGCCGACGAAAGAAGACCGTAAGCGAGCTCCGGGACGAAGAAAGCAAAAGCAACGGAGGTTGAAAGAAATGAGCCAAGCACGCCGTCACGCTCTGGCTTTGTTTCCCATCGCGGTAGGCCATTCGCCGCGGATGTCTTTGCGAAGCCGGCCGGATTGAAGTCACCTCATCCGTACCAGGTGGCGCTTTGTCTTGCTCGTTAGAAGTCAAACTCCCGGAGGGAACGCACTATGCCTGAAATAGAGCACAGGAACTGGAGAGAGTTGTGTAACGCCGCCCTGGGGGCAAAGGATCCCGATGAGTTGCTCAAGATTCTTCAGCAACTTAACAAGGCCCTAAAACGCGAAGAGCAGGTCCGTCGCGAGTTCAGGGAGGCCGCGAGAGTGATCAAGGCCTCCGGCGAAGCCCCCTATTAATAAACATGCTAAGAGTACTGATGTGAGCGGATACCGGGAGGCGAATCGCTGGGCACAAGTTGGCGGGGCCTGCCGTGCCCTCGCGAGCCGTAGCCGCATACAGATCCTGAATTGTCTCCGCTTGGGCCCAAAGTCCGTTCACCAGATCGCTTCCGCCATGCCGATCATCTCGCGACCGGGATACTGCTTGAGGCCAATCTGGTGACCTACGAAGCGCAGGGCAGACAGAGCTTTTACCAACTCGACCTGCGGGGACTCGAGATTCTCCAGCGTTATATCGGCTCGTTAGGCCTGGTAACGAAAGTGACGCGGTGAGAGCGAAGCGCCGGCCTGCTCTTTATGCAATGACAGCAAACAGGGTGGTTCCTCCGTGTCGGGAAGTAATTGACATTTTTGACTTTCAACACCACCTCGCGATTGATGTTTTCGAACAACGCTGTATTTAAGCGAGTTAGGAGCGACGGTCCTCCCCCTCCTCACTGGCATGTCGGCTGCATTTGCCGACATGGAAGTTCACGAAAGTCGAAATGACGGAGGAAGGAGTAGCCATGGCCGAGCAGTCGACGTGGTATCAAACGTACGAGCCTACACTCTTGAGGGCTGACAAGAGCGTTGCTGAACTCGCGGAAATCGTCGTCTTCGTCGATGGGCGGACCGAGACTGCAGGCATCTTCGAATTCTCCGGCGTACTCGCCCAGGAGCACGGGGCGCACCTGATCGCGGTATTTATGCAGCCGGGGCCCATTGTTAGCCCGTCGGAAACGTTCGCCCGCGGCAAGGCCATCTTTGACGTGATTGAGGCGCAACGAACACAACTCGAGGGGGTCGAGGCGAGCCACCGGACGCAGTTCGAGGACATGGTCCGTCGTCACGGAATCCGCTCGGAATGGAGATCGTTGCCATACTTCGGCAGCGACGTGGGTGTACACGCGCATTACGCGGACCTGGCGGTGGTTGCGCGCCCGGACCCTGCGGGCCGGACGGCCAGCCCTCCGGGCCTCGTGGAGTCGCTCGTCCTGACCTCCGGCCGACCGATTATCATGCTCCCGCCAGGCGGCACGGTATCTCTAGTCCGCCGCATCCTGGTGGGCTGGAACGCCAGGCGCGAGGCCATCCGGGCAGTGGCCGACGCACTGCCATTGCTTGTGAAGGCCGAGTTGGTCGAGGTGTTGGTCATTGATCATGAGCGCTACCCGGCGGATCACGGCCAGGAACCAGGTGCGGACATCGCCCGCCATTTGGCCCGTCACGGCGCGCGAGTCGAGGTACGACGCCTGTCGTCGGAAGGAGAAGATGTGGGCCACGTTCTGCTGTCGCAGGCCGCCACTTTCGGTGCCGATCTGGTCGTCATGGGCGCCTATGGTCACTCCCACCTGAGTGAGTGGGTGTTCGGCAGCGTCACACGAGCAGTCCTGGACGAAGCGGGCCTGCCGGTCCTGATGTCCCGATGAGCGGAGCCATCGTGATCATGGGCTATAGTCGTTCGGAAGCCATCTTGAGGGTTCGAACGTCAAGAGTTTACGTTCGGAATTCAGATGGTTCTCCACACTGGCAGCAATGGCTATAGTGGACTTCCAACGTCGCGGCACCCAGTCGCAGCAGCACTGATTGTGAGACGCCACGGAAAATGCTTACATGTCCGCGATCGTGGGTCGATTGGTCAAATATCGCTATGAGATGACCGACTTGCCGCTCGCCGGCCAGAAATAGAAGTTAGACGATGGCAATATCCCACAATGGACGATTGTCAGACCGCGAGTTTGCGCGAATCGGCCGAGTGCTGGCCGAACCGCGACGCGTGCAAATTCTCCAGAAGATCGGGGCGAGCGAAGAACCGACGCCTCGCAACAAACTGCAGAAGATCCACCGCGTGAGCGCCGCGACCCTCTCTCATCACATTAAGGAGCTGGAGACGGCCGGCCTAATCGAAATTCTTCGTGAAGGCACGTTCGCCAGCCTCCTCTTCCAACGCGATGTACTGCGCGCCTACCTGGATCGACTCTCGAAAATTTAACCCTTGCCTCCAGCGGGATGTCGTCGAACCTCGTGTTCGACGACTCCGCGTGACTCTCGAGCTGTTGAAACTGACTTCGACAGCTTCAACAGTCGTCATGCGCTGGCGCGTTTTCATTTTGGAATCTTCTCTTGTGTCTCAACCGCTTACGCAAACCGGATTTGCTGTGGGCTTTGGCACGTGCCTTGCTCCTGTGCTCCTTGCGGGGAAATCCTGCAACACGTTTACCGGGAGTATGAACCACATGCAGAAGCGCAAAGAAGTTGTTTCGACCAAAGTTCTAGCGTTCCTTCTTCTTGCCGGCTTGACCCTGGCGATGATTGGATGCGGACGAACTCAAGCGGCAGCGCCGTCACCACCTCCCGAAGTAAGAGTTGCCCCCGTCATTCAGCAGGACGTTCCGGTGTACAGCGAATGGGTGGCCACGTTGGACGGCTACGTGAACGCCGAGATCCGACCCCAGGTCTCAGGCTACATAGTCAAGCAAGACTACAAAGAAGGTTCGCTCGTCCGCAAAGGACAATTACTGTTCCAAATCGACCCAAGGCCCTTCAAGGCCTCTCTCGATCGCGCCAAGGGCGACCTTGCGCAGGCGCAGGCACAACTTGGCAAGAGCACTCTTGATGTGGAGCGCGACACACCGCTTGCAGAGGCCAGGGCGATCGCTAAGAGTCAATTGGATAATGAAATTCAGGCCAAACTCGGTGCCCAGGCCGCTGTCGAGTCGGCGAAGGCGACCGTGGAGCAGGCCGAACTCAACCTTGAGTGGACGAGAGTCACTTCGCTGGTGGATGGAATTGGGGGAATCGCACAAGTCCAGATCGGCAACCTGGTGGGGCCCAATTCTGTCCTGACCTCAGTTTCACAAGTGGACCCCATCAAAGCCTACTTTCCGATTAACGAACAGGCGTATGTCCTCGCACAAGAACAGAGCAGCGCCGTTTCCAGCAAGCACAACATTGGTTTTTTCGGAAACTCGCTCGACCTGATCCTGAGCGACGGTAGTATCCACCCTCGAAAAGGCAAAATCCTGCTGGCCGACCGGCAAGTAGATCCAAGCACGGGCACGATTCGCATTGTTGCTGCCTTTCCAAATCCCGGCAACATTCTGCGTCCCGGCCAATATGGACGTGTGCATGTGGAAACCAACATGAAAAAAGGCGCTCTGCTGATACCTCAGAGCGCCGTTGCGCAATCGCAAGGAAGCTATCAGGTGGCGGTTGTTGGCGGTGATCACAAAGTCACTATGCGCACCGTGAAGCCCGGGCAGACGGTCGGGACGATGTGGGTGATTGATAGTGGCCTAAAGCCGAGTGAGCAAGTTGTAGTCGAAGGGACGCAAAGGCTCAAGGAAGGAACTCTCGTTACTCCTAAACCCGCACAACTTTCCGGGGAAGGAAACTGATCTATGTCGAAGTTCTTCATCAACCGTCCGATCGTAGCGATGGTGATCGCGATCCTTATGGTGATTGTGGGCGCGGTCACCATCACAACCCTGCCTGTAGCGCAATTTCCGAACATCGTTCCGCCGGAGATTCAGCTGCAGGCCTCCTTTGTCGGCGCGGACGCGCAGACCCTGGAGCAATCCGTCGCCACGCCCATCGAACAGCAAATCAACGGCGTGGACAACATGAACTACATGTACTCGCTGAACGCTACCGGCAACTCACAAACCACCATAGTCGCGGACTTCGACCTGAAGACGGACCCGAACACCGATCTAATCCTCACACAGTCGCGCGAGCAACTGGCTGCTGGTCAGCTTCCGCCGGAGGTTAACACCTACGGGGTCACCATCAAAAAGTCCGTGACCGCTCCGCTCATGCTGGTCGGGCTATTTTCCCCCAAGGGTACTTTCGATACCACATATCTTGGCAACTACGCCTATATCAACCTCAATGACCCTATCGCCCGCCTGTACGGCGTGGGCCAGACACAAGTTTTCGGCGCGGGGCAGTATGCGATGAGGCTCTGGGTACAGCCTGACAAACTGGCGAAGCTAGGCATCACCGTCACGGACATCGTCAATGCGGTGCAAGCGCAAAACACGGTGAATCCTGCCGGTAAGGTCGGAGGCCAGCCAGCTCCCGCGAACCAGCAATTCACCTATTCAGTTCTTGCGCAAGGCCGCTTAACTTCCCCGGAACAATTCGAAAACGTGATCGTGCGCGAGGCGCCAGACGGTGGAACCGTACGCGTGAAAGACGTCGCCCGCGTCGAGCTGGGCGCACAGGACTACAGCATTGTCAGCCGCTTGAATGGCAAGCCCGCCATCGTTATCCCGGTCTACCAGTTGCCCGGTTCCAATGCCGTGCAAACGGCCGCCGGTGTCCGAAAGCTGATGGTCGAGATGAAGCAGCGCTTCCCGCAAGACATGGATTACGCCATATCGCTTGACCAGACGAGCGCCGTGACGGAAGGCATAAAGGAGATCGTTGTCACTCTTTTGATTGCCATCCTACTCGTGATCCTGGTGGTCTACCTTTTCCTTCAGGACTGGCGCGCCACTCTGATCCCGATGCTGGCGGTTCCAGTCTCGCTAGTGGGCACATTTCTTCTCTTTCCGTTCTTCGGCTTCTCCATCAATACTCTTTCCATGTTCGGGTTGGTGCTGGCCGTCGGCCTGGTGGTGGACGATGCCATCGTCGTCGTCGAAGGCGTCCAACGCCACATCGACGAGGGTCTTGCTCCTCAGGACGCAGCTCGAAAAGCAATGCAAGAGCTCTCGGGCCCAGTGATCGGTATCGCTCTGGTTCTCTCGGCGGTTTTCGTTCCGACAGTCTTTATCCCAGGCATTACGGGACGGCTCTACCAGCAGTTTGCCTTGACCATCGCAATCTCGGTGATCCTCTCGGCTTTTAACGCCCTCACGCTAAGCCCGGCGCTTGCCGCTCTACTGCTCCGGCCAAGGAAGGAAAGCCGCGGGCCACTCGGAAAGTTTTTTGAATGGTTCAATCGCATGTTCGAACGCGCCTCCAAGGGCTATGTCCGACTGTCGGGCGGGCTGATTCGGAAGAGCGCGCTGGCGCTGGTGTTGCTTGTTGCCTTCGGTCTTGCTGGAGTTTTCTTTGGTAGCCGCGTGCCCTCCAGTTTCCTGCCCGATGAAGACCAAGGCTACGTGTACATCAACATGGACCTTCCGAACGCGGCTTCGCTGGAGCGCACCAGCGCGGCGGCGAGACAGGTTGAGGACATCCTCGCCAGAACGCCAGGCGTCGAGTACACCACGAGTGTTGTTGGCTTCAGCTTGCTCAGCTTTGTGCGAACTACTTACAACGGCTTCTTTTTCGTCACACTTAAGCCCTGGAGTGACCGCACAACAAGGGCGGAACAGTTTCAGGAGATCAAGGCACGCTTGAACCAACAACTCAGCAAGCTTCCGCAAGGAACCGCTTTCAGCTTTTCGCCTCCGGCAATCCCCGGAGTCGGCACATCCGGCGGATTTCAGTTCGTGCTGGAAGACCGCGCCGGGCGGGACGTTCAGTTCTTGGCAAACAACCTGGACAAGTTCCTCGCAGCGGCTCGCAAGCGTCCCGAAATTGGCTCGATATCCACCTCCTTTTTACCGAGCGTGCCACAAAAGTTCTTGGAGGTCGACCGGGAGAAAGTGCTGAAGCAAGGTGTGGCCGTCAGCGACGTTTACCGGAGTATTCAGGCTTTCATGGGCGGGCTGTTTATCAACTACTTCAACGATTTCGGCCGCACGTGGCAGGTGTACGTAGAAGCCGAGGCTCCTTACCGATCGGATCTTTCGAACCTAAGCCAGTTCTACGTGCGCAACAATGCAGGCCAAATGGTGCCGCTTACCGCGCTGACCAAGTTCGAGTCGCGTGACGGCCCCGAATTTACAATGCGCTACAACGAGTACAGGTCAGCACAGATCAACGGCAGCGCCGCGCCTGGCTACAGCTCAGACCAAGCCACGGCGGCGCTGGAAGATGTTTTCAAGCAGACCATGCCTGGCGAAATGGGCTTTGATTATATGGGCATGTCTTATCAAGAGCAGAAAGCACGGCAAGGACTCTCTGCTTCGGTCATCTTCGGTTTCTCGCTGTTGTTTGTATTCCTAATCCTCGCAGCCCTCTATGAAAGCTGGTCATTGCCTTTTAGCGTCTTGCTAAGCACTCCGGTCGCGGTATTCGGCGCCTTTGGAGTCTTGTGGCTGCGGCGGACGGTGTTGGGTGCTCTCTATCCGGCTTACATGGTGCAGATCGAGAACGATGTCTATTCGCAGATCGGTTTAGTGATGCTGATCGGATTAGCGGCCAAGAACGCGATTCTGATCGTCGAGTTTGCCAAGGAAGAGTACGAAAAGGGTAAGCCTCTAGTGGACGCTGCGCTTGAAGGTGCCAGGCTCCGCTTGCGGCCGATCCTGATGACCTCTCTCGCGTTCATTCTCGGTTGCGTGCCGCTGTGGACAGCAGCCGGCGCGGGCTCCGTGGCCCGTCAGATCATGGGCACCACGGTAATTGGTGGCATGGCGGCCGCTACCGCGATTGCCATATTCATCATTCCAGCATTATTCGTCTTGGTCGAGCGTCTAGCAAGGCGTCACAGCGACGAAGCACCCGGCCATACCACTGTTCCACAGCTAAGCCCGTCGGAAGGAGACTAAGGTGACAAAACTAACAGCCCTGTTCATGGGACTCTCACTAACTTTGCTCCTAAGTGCGGGCTGCGCTGTGGGTCCGAACTATAAGAGACCGAGTCCTGACGTTCCTGGTATGTACCGTGGAACTACACCGCAAGAAGCAGCGCAGCCCGCGACGTCGCAGACGTTCGGAGACCAAAAATGGTGGGAGGTGTTTCAAGACAAGCAACTGCAAGACCTGATCCACACCGCCCTCCAGCAGAATTACGATGTTCGGATTGCGGCAACGCGAATTCTCGAAGCCCGGGCGCAACTGGGCATCACCCGCGCAGACCAGTTGCCGTCGATCAGCGGTGGAGCTCTGGCTGTGAATGAACGCAATCCGCAGACAAAACTTTTCCGTCAATACGAAACGAGCGCAAATCAGCTGGATCTCTCGCTGGCATGGGAGCTCGATTTTTGGGGGAAGTACCGCCGCGCCACCGAAGCAGCCCGGGCAAATCTGTTGGCGACAGAATGGGCACACGAAGCGGTTGTGAGCACACTGGTGAGTGACGTTGCGACAGCCTACTTCCAGCTTCGTTCGCTTGACCTGCAGCTCGAAATCTCCCGGCGAACTCTGGCTTCGCGCCAGGACTCATTGCGGCTCACACAAACGTTGGCAAACGGTGGAGCTACTTCCATGCTTGACGTTCGGCAGGCGGAACAGCTGGTGGATACTGCGGCTGAAACCATTCCCGACCTGGAGCGGCGTATCGAGCAGCAGGAAAACTTCCTCAGCACGCTTCTGGGAAATAACCCTGGCCCCATCGCGAGGGGAACGACGTTGACCGATCAACCGCATATGCCAGAGATTCCGGCGGGGCTTCCCTCCAGCCTGCTCGAGCGACGACCCGACATTCGCGAGGCCGAAGCACAGTTGATCGCGGCCAACGCGCAAATCGGAGTAGCGAAGGCAGCATACTTCCCCCAAATCAGCTTGACCGCGACCGGCGGATACCAGAGTTCTGCACTTACCAGTTTGTTCACTGGGCCGGCTGGGCTGTGGAGTTTCGGAGGATCACTGATTCAGCCCATTTTCGCCGGAGGAAGGATTCGATCGGGCGTCAAGTTGAGTGAGGCGCGGCAACAGGAAGCACTACTGACTTATCGGCAGACGATCCAGCAAGCTTTTCGTGGGGTCTCGGACGGACTAGTTGAGTACCACAAGGACCGGGAATTCCGGGAGTACCAGGAGCAACTAGCGCTCTCAGCTCAAGACGCGGCGCAACTTTCTGAGATGCGCTATCGAGGCGGAGCCGCCAGTTACCTGGAGGTGTTGACCAACGAAACCAATGACTTTGCTGCCGAGCTGGGACTCGCTCAGGCTCAGTTGAACGAACTTGTAGGTCTGGTTCTCATTTACAGAAATCTTGGTGGAGGCTGGCAGCCGTGAAGTCTTCAAACGTAATCTCGTCCATCCCACAAAGAGGAGGCACGGCAGAATTTAAACGCATCCTCTGTCCCACTGACTTTTCAGAGTTTTCGGACGTGGCGTTTCGCTATGCCCTGTCACTAGCCCACCACTCTCGAGCCAAGCTGTTCGTGCAACATGTCGTAGAGTTATGGCGATATCCTGAGGCAGCCTTTGCCCCTGCACACTATTATGAGGAGTTCATTGGGCTCCTTCTCCATAACGGTGAGGAGGAGCTCCGAAAGTTCGTGAAGAGCAATGCAGACAATGGAATTCAGCCGGAACGGGTCGTGGGGCAGGGAGTGGCCGCAGACTCGATACTCGCGCTTGCCGAAGCGCAAAAAGTGGATCTGATCGTCATGGGAACGCACGGTCGGCGAGGGTTTGACCGGCTGATGGTAGGGTCGGTGACAGAACGCGTCCTGCGAAAGGCCTCGTATCCGGTGCTCGCAGTACATAAGCCGTCACCGGACTTTCTCAGTTCACGCGAGCAGGAGGATCCCGCCCACTTGAACCGGATTCTTTTTTGTACTGATTTCTCTGAGAGGTCGCGGCGGGCTCTAGGTCATGCGCTCTCTCTGACCGCAGAGTACGACGCCGAGCTTACCCTGCTGCACGTTTTGGAGGACATCCCAGATCGGTCCAGCATCGAGGAGGCGATGACGGCCGCGATGGAGGAACTGGATGAACTGATTCCACCGGAAAGGCCAAAAGGTGGCACGATCAAGACCATGGTGCGCAGAGGGGAAGCGTACGAGCAGATCATTCAGCTCGCCATGGAAGGGCGAAGCGACCTAGTGATTATGGCAGTGCGGGGCCGTGGCGCCCTGAACCTTGCGGTGTTTGGTTCAACGACCTATAGGGTCATTCAGTTGGGACCCTGCCCTGTTCTTGCGGTTCACGTCTGAATGCCAGAGGTTGAAGCGCGCAAGGACAGGTCTTGTGGTTATGACGAGTGCACTCGCGATCTTGTTATGGAAGGGTCGCGGAAGCGGTAACGCTGGCCCGCGAGTTGCGGTCGCCTCGTAAGGCTTTAGGGCCGTCTTGAGCCGTCGTCCAACAGAGCAGGTCATGCAGGCTTCTTAAGGCAAAGGAGCGAAAATCGTTATGGCGACAGAGAGAATCCGTGTTGGCATTATTGGGGCAAGTATGCGCAACGGCTGGGGGCGCGATGCCCATATTCCGGCCTTGAGGCGCGCTTCCTGAGTTCGAGATCACGGCGGTCAGCACGAGCCGACAGGAAACCGCAGACGAAACGGCCAAGCATTTCGGTATTCCCCACGCTTTTGCCGACCCTTACAAAATGGTCCAGCATCCCGACGTGGATGTCGTCTCGATCTGCGTGCGGGTGCCTTTTCACCATCAGCTGGGGATGGCTGCTTTAAATGCCGGCAAGCATCTCTACTGCGAATGGCCGCTTGCGGCCACCACTGAGCAGGCTCAACAGATGCGTGAGTTGGCCGTCCGTAAGGGAGTCCGCCATATGGTGGGGCTACAAGCCCGCGGTGCCCGCGAGTTCAATCGCGTCAGAGACCTGGTAGCCGAGGGCTACGTTGGCAAGGTGCTTTCCTGCACGAT
>DATFVD010000338.1:0-9632 GCA_035260505.1 Terriglobales bacterium | reverse complement strand
TTATCAATTTTCCCGGATATTCTCTGACGTGACTTGTTGAAGAGCGGTTCCACCTGGTCGATGGGCCTTATCATCAATGCGCAGTAAAACCGGCGTATTGACAGGAAGCTCTACATTCGAACCTTTAGCGAGAAAAGCGTCGTATATGTTCATGGCGGCGCCGAAATAGCCAAAGCCAATCGCTGTGGTTGCGGATGCCTGTGCCGCGCCTGCGCCAAGCAAACCGAAGCCTTTACGCCCTTCTCCTGCTCGGGACCAGGCAGTCTTATCGAGGCTGCTATCGGCAATGGCCCTTGAGGGGCCAATAAGCGACACGGGGGCTCGCAAGCGAGAAAAAAGCGAGGTCGTTGCCCTCACGTTGCCTTCCTGGCCGACAGCAAGCCGTTGGCCACCTGCCGCCTGGATGCCTGCGACCGTCGCGATCATTTCAGTCGACGTCCCATCAGGCGTCTGAGCGGAATGAAAGGAGAACAAAAGTTGGCCATTCTTCTTCATCCAGCCAGCAGCAGTGGCCGTCGTAACAGTACCCTGAAGCTTTGTGCCTGCCGGATAGAGCAGGACATGATCTGAGTTGTAGTACGGCCGCGACACCGCTGCTTCGATCGCGGCCCCACGCGCAATCATCTCCGACCTCAACGCCGTCAAAAGACGAAGGTGGAGATAGTTGTCGCTGAGCGGGGGATGAACCTCCGCCGGTTCGATGGGTGTTGGTGTTCGAATAGGGTCGAGCAAGTTTGCATCGAAGATTGTTCCTTGATCGAGATATTCAGGGTGATAAGGCAAACTCGTGAAGGCAGCTTGCCGCAGCCTTTGCAATTTGTTCGGTTCCAGAAGAGGTTTAGCAGCATCTTTCATCTTCTGACGGACGCCGGGACGTTGAGTCTTGGGAAGATACTGGGCCATTTTCACATCACTGACTCCAAAGGTTGTGTCAGTATGAATCTGTACGTCGCTGCCGTCGGGAAGAATTACGATGTCGAAGGTCACGTGCGCGATTCGCGGGGGCGTGAAATCGCCACGCAGAATCCGTCCTGCACGTCCGGGCGCACTGGAAATCGAGGACACATGTCCTTTGATCGTCGAGCCCTCTGGAATTGCGATTGTCGTTCCGGCGTAAACCGGCTCAACGAGCTTTGCTGTAATCGGCTCGCCCGACTTGGTGATCCGCAGACCCTTCTCGAGTCTGCACCGAAGATCATTACCTGCTCCGACCACGATCGTATTTTGTGGAGGCTGAGTATCCTGTGCAGCCGCAAGTGATACGGATGCGGCCAAAACCGAACACGATATAACTATGCTGTTGATGCACGACTTCATTATTCACCTCGGTGACATTGGATCAAGCGATTTCGGGCTGGAGCAGAACCTTGCAACCGCTCCCCTTGCCTTGAAGTTAGCTGAGCTTGCCGTGCGATGCCGTCAGGATGTGTGAGAGAAACGTAAGGATTTGTACAAACAACAGAACTCAATGTTGTCGCGAATTTCCGGGTTACGAGAGCGCGAGTTCGCTTGTCGCTACGTGCGATATCTCCTGCCAAACCATATCCGGTTCAGGATTGGCTCCGAAAATTGCCATTGGCCCCAAAAAACCAGAGGCCATATTCGAAGTCTCGTGTACCGCCTCTTCGAGAAAGCTATGCTCTGGAAACTGATTCCGTTGGAACGCAAATCTATGACCTTGGTCGAACTCAAAGGAGTCAGCAAGCGCCTCAAACCCCCACGAATTTTGACAGAGGAGAAGTTCGGGGCGCTGCTCAATCAGTTCGACCATCCGTATCGCTGTATGGTCCTTCTGGCTGGGTGTACGGGCCTCCGTATCAGCGAGGTAATGGGACTGCGTTGGAACCTGATGGACTTCGAAAGTCTCGTTATGGAAATCAGGGAAGGGTACGCTCGCAGCCAGGTCACGATGCTGAAATCGGAATGTTCCAAGGACGAATTGCCGCTGGATCCAGAAGTCGCAACCATTCTTATGAAGTGGAAGCCTCTGTGCCCAGACACATGGAGACTGGGTTTTTTCCAGACCGCGGACAAACAAACCCTACGATTCTGGTTCGGTTCGGAAGAAAGTGCTCCAGACTGCAGCGTCGCGGGCCAAGATTCAGGGACCGAGCGGCTGGCACACGCTGCGTCACAGCTACCGCGCTTGGCTCGACGAGGCAGGCGCCCCTCTAGGCGTTCAACAGAAACTCATGCGTCACGCCAACATCTCGACCATGATGAGCGACGAATCGCATTCGAGTCAGCGTCCCGACTCGCCGCAGGGGCCGGGGAAACAATCTCTTCTGAACATCGCTCCGCATGATCAATCCCAAGTTTCAACAGATGGCCCCTGAAGCGGCAGGAGAGGCACGCGATTCAAAACGATTAGCTTCTTACTTATTCCCTGCAAGGTTAAAAGGGGCTTAGAGCCAGAAAAAGTTTGGGAAGCGCGAAATTGAGTAGGGACGAGTAGCTCCAGGTCGCCTCGGACAGGCCAAGATCACCGGATTGGTCTTAAGGTTTCCTTAAGATTCGCTGGAGCAATATTCTCCCTGGTTCGAAAGCCCCCACGAAGTAACGGTCAACCGCGACCTGCTTGGGAATATATACTGCGATTAGCGAGGCGAGAGCCCAAGCAAGTGAAAGTCAATGGTTGAAAGCCACGCCTGTGCCTCCCGTTTTGGAGTTCACATGAGGGTATTGGTCGTCGAGGACGAGAAACGGCTTGCGCAAAATGTCGCCGCCGGTCTGCGCCAATGTGCCGGCTATGCCGTGGACGTGGCGGGTGATGGCGAGTCAGGCCTCTTTATGGCGGAGAGCAATCAGTATGACCTCGTGGTTCTCGATCTGATGTTGCCCAGGCTGGCAGGTCCTGTTGTCCTCGAGCGCTACCGCAAATCGGGACACGAAACTCCGGTGTTGATCCTGACCGCGCGAGACGACAAATCATCAATCATCCAACTGCTCAATGGCGGAGCCGACGACTATCTTTCCAAACCTTTCGATTTAGGAGAGCTGTTGGCGCGAGCCAAAGCGCTGGTCCGGCGCGGAAAGGGCAAGCCACAACCGGTGCTCACCGTCGGGGATCTCGAAATCAACTGGGCTGACCGCACCGTAAAGAGAGCCGGGAAACCCGTGGACCTGGCGCCGATGGAATATCGGGTGCTGGAGTATTTGGCCAGCCGCTCGAGGGCCGTCGTCTCCAAGACTGAACTTCTAGAGCACCTCTACGACTACAACTGGGAGAAGTTTGGAAACGTAATTGAGGTCTATATTTCAGGACTCCGCAAGAAGGTCGATTCCAATTCCGGAACAAAACTCATTCATACTCTGCGCGGCCACGGATACTCGCTCCGTGCCGAAGCCAACGGGGGTACCGATCGGTGAAGAGTTCGCTCCGGAAACAGATCATAGTGGCAGTCCTCGTTTCCCAGTTGCTCCTGGCGATGGGCTTGACGCTGGCCATTGTGCTCTACAGCCGCGCCCAGCTCCAGTCCGATTTCAAGATCATGCTGGCGGGTCGGGCTGATTCAGTTTTGGCGGTAATTCACGATGCCGAGGACGAGAGCAAGACATTAATCCTCGACCGTGAACGGCTAAGTATTCCGGCTGGCGACCTGTTCGAGGTATGGGATGAAAACGGCAGTCTGATCTGGCGTTCTCCGAATTGGACCGGGGTTCCGTCTGCCGTGATCGCCAGCAATTCTCCCACATTTCAACTCGACCACGGACCCGTTCCGTATCGCGGCGTTGTCGTGCGCAAAGCCACCATCTTCGATGAGGAAGACAACCGTCCAGGTCGCCTCAGGAAGGTCACAATCGTGTACGCTTCGTCGACTCGAGGACTTGACCGACAAATCCTCAAGATTGGGGTTTTCGCAACCGGCGCGAGTCTGCTCCTCTTGTGTCTGGCGGGCTTGTTTGCCGCCTACGGCGTATCCAAAGGGCTGTCACCGATGCAGGAACTGGCGAAGGCAGCGGGCAACGTTTCCGTCCGGAATTGGAATTTCAGTCCGCCGCCAGAGGCGCGGACGAAGAGTGAATTAGCACCGTTGGTAGACGCGCTGGAAGCAACCATTGCAGGACTGCAACGGGCGTTCGATCGCGAGCGCGAATCTACGGCGGACGCCGCACATGAGCTTAAGACCGCGGTGGCAATTCTGAAATCGTCATTACAACTCCTAAGCTATCAACCGAGGTCCGTGGGTGACTACAAGAGGGGGTTGGATCATGCCCTTGAGGACTGCGATCGCTTGGAAGCGCTGGTTTGCGGCACTCTAAGCCTGGCTCGTGCCCAGCAGTGGGCAGAGGAAGGAAAGGCCGACGATATTCAGTCCATTGATTTGGTGAACAGTTGCGAGCAGTCGGTTGCGGATCTGCAAGCCTTGGCGCAGTCCCGGAGCGTGGCATTGCGGTGCCTGGCGGATATTGCGGATGATGATAATGATGAATCTGTTGTCCAAGCCAGTCCTGCCGACCTGAAGACGGTATGGGTGAACTTGTTACAGAACGCCATCCAGCACAGTCCGCCCGGCTCAACAGTCTCTGTGCGAGTGTCGGCTTCTGATCCGGATCATGCGTTGATTGCGGTTGAGGACACCGGGACAGGAATACCTGGGGAACATTTACCTCATGTCTTCGAGCGTTTTCACCGTGGCGACCCCTCGCGTTCCCGCGCTACAGGCGGTTTCGGGCTTGGACTATCGATCTGTAAAGGAATTGTTGAGGCCTATGACGGGCATATCGAAATCGAAAGTAGGGACGGCGCGGGTACACGCGTCCTCGTTACTCTTCCCGCACTGACGAAGGTCCGCTCACTGGAATAACGTTTTCAGAAAGACTTCCTGGTGTAGGAACTCTTCTCTGCGTCGCCGCTTGCTCTGGCAGCACTGTCGAAAAAATGACTCTCTATCTTAACCGCGCCCTAAGGTTAGCTCACCTAGGCTTTTTCCTAAAGGTGCTCCAGTTAGTTGTATTCCCCTCATCTGCGGGGCCTGGAGTAATCTCGCTGAACTGCGCCCCCTTCGTGAAAATCCATCGGAGGATTTATGAAGCGAAACTTGACTTTGTTGGGAGTTACATTGTTGGGGCTCTTGCCGCTAGCGCAAGCGCAGGTGACGCTTATTCGACATGTAGTTTTCATTTTTAAAGAGAAATGCAGTTTCGATCACTTGTTCGGAACGATGCCCGGGGTCAACGGGGCGACCCAGGGCAAGTTAAGTACGGGTCAAATTGTCCCCCTTTCGCATACGCCCGACAGGTCGGGAAACTACGCTCACGATTGGGTAGATGTGTTGAAGGCGATCAACATGGCCAGATGAACGGCTTCGACAAATACGTCTGCCTGGAAGCTTCCGGCTGTGAGCTGGCTGATCCCGGACGCTCATGATTCCGAGCGTCCCACGGCGCCGATGAGCCAGGGACAGAACTGGGACCACGACGCAGATCAATGCGGTGATGAAGGGTGCATGCTGGTCATCGACTGTGATCTTCGTGACCTGGGATGACAATGGAGGTTACTACGACCACGTCGCCCCACCCTCGGTTGATGCTTATGGCGCAGGGATCCGGGTCCCGCTGCTGATCATCTCGCCGTTTGTAAAGCCTGGTACGGTTTACTCGAAATTCGGCACCTTTGATTCGCTGCTGACGTTTGTCGAAGCGAACTGGCGCGTGAAAAACCTGACCCCCAGAGATGCGAAGGCCAACAATTTAATGGATGCCTTCCATTTTGCACAGGACGCGGAGCCCGCTCCAGCGTTGTTGCTGCCCACGCAGAAGGCGCCGAAACTCAGTCCGCAACAACTCAAACTTCTGGACCGCCAAATACTGGAGGAACGGACGGAGGACGATGAAGCGAATGAAACACAGGAGTAAGTAGGAACGGGTCGACGGCCGCCTTGCCAGTAGCAGATTGTGGAAACTCGGATTCCTCTTGACCTGCATCTTCACTCTGAAAACGAGCAGTGAGGCTCAGACAGTGCACTTGGTTTCTGGCGGCACCTAGCCCGCCGGAACGCCCATCCAAACCACCCGGATAGGAGACAGTCGACGATCAGCACGTCCCAAGTGGAAATTGGGTTAAGCAACTGACTATGCGACAGTTGGCTTGTGTGTTGATGGGGAAGAGAGACTGGGACCGACACCATCGGAAACCATTAGTGCCACATCTTAACCTTGGCTTAAGGTTGGCGGCGTTAAATCTGATGCTTAACATAAAACTTCAGCGCCGTTGAAAATTGAAGTTCGTCAAAACGAAATGCGGCCACGCCGCGGCTTTCTGAAAGGATTTGTTTCGCTAAGGACACGTTTAACAAATCTCGTTGGAATGTCGTCGATCGTCAATTCGTCTTACTTTTCCTCTACGAGGAGGCACTGCCTCCCGCCGAGAAATCCAGACCTCTGGCCCGAGGACGAACCTATGCTGTTGACTGATGAAATGAAAGCGACGATCCGCATCCCCTATGCACTGCGGCATGTTCCGGGAGCGGCGTTTGTCCATCTACTCCGTATCCCCACCTTGCCTACGATTGGTGCTGTCGCGCTTGCCGAGGTCAAGCAGATCGGAAAGAACACTGCCTTGGAACTTAACAACGGACGGCGCTGCTCCCTGCATGTGGGTGACTTGCTCGCCGTCGCTTTTGGAAACCGCTACGCGACGATGCAATTTGAAGGCTATGCTCGGGTTCAGGACGAACAATGCGATCTTCTGTCCATGGGCGGACTCTGTGGAATTGTGGAAAGCAAGCACGACGACATCTCGGGGCCGACCACGTTACGCATTCTGGGAGCCCTCGGAGATCAGCACCAAATGCCTCTCAGTTCCGTCAATTTCGCGCTTCCGCCGGTTACCTCCCGGGGAAGGATTCACGTGGCGGTGGTTTGCGGAACCTCGATGGATGCCGGCAAGACCCACACCGTCATGTGCTCGATCAAGGGCTTGCGCAACCAGGGGTACCGGGTTGCGGGCGTGAAGCTCACGGGTTCTGCAACCGGCCGGGACACATGGAATATGCTCGACGCTGGCGCTTGCGCCGCCCTGGATTTCACGGACGGCGGCTTTCCCTCCACCTATCTTTGTACTCGGGAACAGCTTCTTCATCTATACCACTTACTGATTGGACACGCCCGGGAACGGGGGGCGGAATGGGTTGTGGTGGAAATCGCAGATGGTTTACTCCAGGTAGAAACTGCGGCGTTGCTGAACAGTCCTCAGTTCCGCTCCACCGTGGATCACTTCCTGTTTGCCGCCGGCGAGCCCATGGCCGCAGTGGGCGGAGTTGGAATGCTACGCCAATGGGGGATCGAACCGCTGGCTGTTTCCGGCGTTGTCTCGATGAGTCCGCTCAACATTCGTGAAGTGGAGGTCGCCGTGAAATTGCGCTGCCTGACTGCGGGTGAGTTGCAGAACGGGGCTCTGGCCCTCCTGATGAAGCGTCGAGCGACGGCAAGCGCGCCAATGGTTCATCAGCCTAAACAGGTCGTTTCAGTGTGTGAAGCATGAGCAACGGGCGGGTGTACCTGTGGACTCCCGACAGCCACGAACTGTTGGGTGGACACGTGGAAAAAGAGGTGGTGCCGATTCCCGGGTTGACTGCGGACGCTGCGGGCAACCCGCATTTGTCGGGTCGCCTCGTCTCTGTACGGAACGGCGGCTGGGTCAATATTCCCGACTCCGAGGGCGGGATTCGCGCGGTGCCCATTGGTGACGCCCAACCTGATGACCGGGGCAATTTTTGTTTCGAGCCGGGACGCGGCGGCGGGCGCATGGATAAGGTAACTCTCGCAGACTCCGATTTTCGGTTGCGCTATATCCAGGCGTCTCACTTCGGAGAAGTCAACACCTACTATCATCTTCATCGCATCGCGTCTTACGTGGAAGCATTACTGCAGGAACTTGGAGCGCCGAAGTTACCCCAGGTGATTGCTGTGGTGAACGCGCACCATGCTGCAACTGAGCGGGCTCGTGTCCGTGATGGAGAACTGTCTGCCGGCCGCTGGAAAGCGTTTCAGGGCGGGCACTATCGTCTACCGGGCCGCCGCTTTCACATTGATGAACTCCATCCTGTGGCGGAGACGGGCGAGATTCATCTGGGGCCGGGACGGCAGCTTCTGACCGATGGGGCGCTGGTGCGCATGTCCGGAGACCGTTACCGGGCGAATGCTTCGCACAATGCCGGGATCGTTTATCACGAGTACGGGCATCACATTACCAGACACACTTCCGATTTCCGCAGCAATGCCTCGAAGTCTCCGCAAAGTCAGGACAACCGGAAGATGGCACTCGACGAAGGAACTTGCGATTACTGGACTGCCGCTATGCTGGAGACGCCGCATATCTGGGCATGGCACCGGCGTCACGACGAGCAGGAAGTTCATGTGCGCAGCCTGATCTCCCGTAAGACGATGGACGACTTCGACACCAGCCCTAAAGCAAATCCTCACAGCAACGGCACCATCTGGGCTGCGGGTCTGTGGGATTTGCGAAGTGAGCTGAAGCGCAGCGAGGACGACGGAGCCAGGAAATGTGATTTGCTGGTGCTGAAGACTCTGCTCTCGATCGGGCAAATCGAGGCAGACGGGGCCCTGGATCTGCGGCGGATGCGCGCCGACTATTCGCGGGCCATGTCCACCTTGCTGGAGGCCGACAAGGGTTTGTATTCGGGGAGGCATCAATCGCTCATCCTCGAGTGCTTCTCACGTCGAAAAATCTTCTTGCCGGGGATGCGCGCAGGCGAGATTCGCATCAGCTCATCCAATCCGGCAGCAAGCAAGTTGTTGAAGCGCGTATCGCTGGAGGAAATTCCTGCCGATGAGGATCTCTGCTCCGGCGCAGAACTGGAATCGTATCTGCAGGAGCGGAACGAACCACCTCTATCGGTGTTGGCCGTGGGCGACATCATGCTGGGGGAACGCATCCGCAAGGTCATCCGCGAAGAAGGCGCGGACTATCCCTTTGCCGGCGTGGCCCCGCTGCTGCGCCGCTCCGAAATCGTCTTCGGCAACCAGGAGGGGCCTTTTGCAGGCGAGGCGGTCAAGGCAGATCGAAATTTCTCCTATCGCGTGAACCCCAAGTTGGCGACCGCGCTGATTCGAGCGAACGTGAGCGTAGTTACGCTGGCTAACAACCACCTCACGGACTGTGGCCGGGCGGGAGTGCTGGAAACGTTGGCAGCGCTCGCTTCGGCGGGCGTGGCGGTCGTGGGCGCAGCCGAGAACGAACGAACCGCCCACCGGCCCGTCATTCGGCAGGCAGGACGTTGGCGGGTGGGTTTGCTGGGCTACTACTGGAACCGCCGCACAGCCGCGACAAGTGACCTGCCTGGTAGCGCCATAGACACGCCGGAAGACTTGGGTGCCGACATCGGAGCCCTCCGCGGTCAAGTTGACCGCGTGGTCGTTGAGTTCCACTGGGGAATTCCTTATGAGCGCGAGCCTCTGCCCGAAGACCGCGAGAAAGCCCGTCTCGCCGTGGATTGGGGAGCGGATGTCGTCGTCGGCCATCATCCTCACGTCATCCAGGCGATGGAGGTGTATCGCGGCTGCCCCATTTTCTATAGCGTGGGTAACTTCACTTTTGGTTCCGGCAACAGTCTGGCGGAAGGCCTCATTGTGGGGTTCCGCTTTGAAGAAGAAGAGACAGAAGTGCA
>DATFVD010000337.1:0-3548 GCA_035260505.1 Terriglobales bacterium | reverse complement strand
GACGAGCGGAGCCGTCATGCGGGCGGCGCGTTCCGCAGCTTCGGAAGTCAATACCTACCTCGACGGCAGAGCGGAGTCTCACCAGACCCTTAACCGTGCATTTACTCAACAGGATATCGACGCCGCGATCGACCAGGCAGCCGCCCGGCACAACGTGGATCCAAGCCTGGTACGCTCGGTGGTCAAGGTGGAATCGAATTTCAATCCCAACGCGGTTTCCCGCAAAGGCGCGATGGGGCTGATGCAGTTGATGCCTTCGACAGCCCGTTCCCTCAACGTCTCCAATCCTTTTGACCCGCAACAAAACGTGGACGCCGGGGTTAGGCATCTAAGGAGACTGTTGGATAGCTACGGAGGTGACGTCCGCCTCAGTCTGGCAGCCTATAACGCTGGTCCGGGAGCGGTGGCGCGCAGCGCTGGCGTTCCGCGATACAGGGAAACGCAGAACTATGTTCGACGGATCACGAACTTGTACAACGGCGGCAGCGAACCGGGGTCGTACATTTTTGGCAACCCGGTGCATCAGCCGGTCCACGTGCAGCGCGATGCTCGGGGCGTGTTGTACATCAGCAATACGGAATAGGCGGCGATTCGCGTGGTAGCGGGAGCGCCGTCATTGAATCATTGAATCATTGAGGTATTGAATCATTGCCCAATGACAACGTGATTCAATGGCACAATGACCCAATGCTTCCTTCGACCCTAACTCGAGGCAGCCGCACCTTTCGCCTCGGCGTGGCGCTCTTTCTGGCGATCTTGCCGCTGGCGTCCGCATGGGCTCGCGTCCATCACAACGATAATTGGGCTCGTCAGCAATTCGCCAAGGCAGAACGCATGCGGGAGGCGCTCAATGGCCGTCCCGCTGGAGAGCGTACTCGCCGCGAATACCAGCGCGTGATCGACTCGTATCGGCGTGTCTACTTTGGCTCTCCCTCCTCGTCGAAGGCGGACCCCAGCGTGGTCGCGACCGCCGAACTTATGATCGAGATGGGCCGCCGCTTTGACGATAACAAGATCCTGCGCGGCGCCGTCGAACAGTACCGCTTCCTGCGCAAGGAATATCCCGGCAGCAAATACCGCTTCGACGCGCTCTTCACTATCGGCGAGATTTATAAGGACGATCTCAACGATCCCGAAGAGGCACGCACGACCTTCGAAGACTTTCTTCATCGCTATCCGGGCAACCGGCTGGCCGACGATGCCCGCGCTGCGATGAAGGAAATCGATGCCGAGGCGGACGCGATGGAACGCACGGCGCAGAAGGCAGCCAAACAGCGGTCTTCTAGTGTCAGTGGTAATGTCAGTGGCGCCGCCAATGGCAACACTGACATCGCCGAATCGGCAAATGCCCTCGGCGCGCGGCGCAGCGCATTGCCCCGCGTAACCGGAGTTCGCCACTGGTCCACCCCCGACTACACTCGCGTTGCCATCGACGTTGAGCAGGAAGTGAAGTTCGGATCCCAGCGCATCTCGCATCCAGACCGCATTTTCTTCGACCTGCGCGACACCAAACTTGCTTCGACCCTGGTCGGCAAGACCTTCGACGTGGACGACGGCTTCCTGAAAAAGATTCGCGTCGCGGAATTTCAGCCGGGGCGCACGCGGATTGTGCTGGAAGTGGACGACCTCGCCAGGTACGACGCTTTCCTGCTGCCCGACCCGTACCGACTCATCATCGACATACACGGCAAGGACAATTACGGGAAGCAGAGCCGGGCGACGCGTATTGCAAAGATAGACACGGAAAAGATAGACATGGCGAAGACGGACGCCAGTGCCAAGGGGCGTTCCGCTCCGGAGACGGGCACGACCGCTTCCGCGGAATCGGTCGACGACTCCAGCGAGCCGGTGCCGTCAAGCGGAGACTCGAAGTCTGACCAGCGGCATGTACAGCAATCGGGTAAGGACGCAGTTCGCTTTTCGAAATCGGAACCCGTCGAAACGGACTTGCCCCCGGAAGATGTCAGTGCAAATTCCAAACCGCCCGACTCCGCGAATCCAGCGAACGGTGTTGGCGTCGTCAAGACCACGGTTGCGATCAAGGGTTCGAGTCACAGGATACCGAAAACGATCGTCGAAGCGGAGGATAGAGTACCGTCGACGGTCGCTACGCTCAAGCACGAGAAACTTCGGCCTGAAGTGACGTCTCCATCTTCCTTGCGCCGGAAAAGGTCTCATTCGGCCGCAACTGCGCCTGACACGGCGGATCTTCGCCTGGAAACTCGGGAAGCGCGTCCCACCGCCGCCGGTGACCGGTCTTTGATTCGGGCCCTCGGCCTGAAGATTGGCAAAATCGTCATTGACGCAGGCCACGGGGGGCATGACACGGGCACGATCGGTCCGAACGGCCTGCTGGAAAAAGACGTGGTGCTCGACGTAGCCAAGCGGCTCGGCCGTTTGCTCGAAACCCGGCTTGGCGCCGAAGTTATTTACACACGCCAGGACGATACCTTCATTCCCCTCGAAACCCGGACCGCGATTGCGAACCGGGAGCGCGCGGACTTGTTCATCTCGATCCATGCCAATTCGAGCCATGATTCCGATGCGCGCGGCGTTGAAACCTATTACCTGAATTTCACATCTTCGCCGGAAGCGCTGGAAGTTGCCGCCCGGGAAAACGCGGTTTCGGAGAAATCGATCCACGAACTGCAGGATCTGGTAAAGAAAATTGCGCTGAAAGAAAAGATCGAAGAGTCGCGCGAGTTTGCCGGCAACGTGCAGGAGTCGCTCTACGGAGGGCTTGCCTTGAGCAACGCCGGCATCCGCAACCGCGGGATCAAGAAGGCGCCCTTCATCGTGCTGATCGGCGCGAATATGCCTTCGATTCTGGCGGAGATTTCGTTTGTGTCGAATCCCACCGACGAACGAAAACTTGAAACCTCGGAGCATCGCCAGCGCATCGCCGAGTCGCTCTATCGGGGCGTGTCCAAATACGTCAGCGGATTAAGCGGCGTGAAAGTGGCGAGCAAAATCGACAAAGACGAAGGGCAATAAACAGCAACTTCCCCCCATTTGGCTAACCCCCTAAGTCACACCTGATCGCAGGAAACTTCGGCATATCAGACTTCGTGACATTCGTAATGTTCCGGAGGTATTTTCGATAGCAAAAACGAACTACCGGCGCTAGTGTCGCAGTCTATGCTCGAAAAGGTGCGCATACATAGCGGAAGCGCCATCGTGAAGGCGGTTGCCTGCTGTGCTCTGATCAGCGCCTGCGCGTTTGCTCAAACTTCTCAAGCAAGCTCGACCGCGGAAACCGCTAAACTGGTGGCGCTCGAGCGTATGTGGAACCAAGCCCAGGTCATCCGCGATGCAACTGCCGTTGCCAGCATGATCGGCGACAAGTTCATCAATACCGAATGGGATGGAGAAGTCAGCGATCGAGGGAAGTTCCTTGCGGACTTCGCGGATCCTAAGTTCCAGCCGAGCCTCATGAATATCCAGGACGTGAAGGTAAACCTGTACGCTACAACCGCGATTGTTTCTGGTATCTATCATACGAAAGGCACTTACGGCGCCAAGCCTTATGAGCATTTCGGTCGCTTTAC
>DATFVD010000336.1:0-2551 GCA_035260505.1 Terriglobales bacterium | reverse complement strand
CGCCACGTAGGAATCGAACCTACAACCTATGGATTAAGAGTCCATTGCTCTGCCAATTGAGCTAGTGGCGCACGGGAAAAGCAGGATAGCAGCGCCCCGGCGCGGGCGCAAATCAGTAAGTGCAAAGCCACGAAACTTTGCACTCATGCCCCAAAATTCGGCCTAAAGCGGCCTAACGAATCCAGAGGTAAAGCATTGAAAATGCTGCCCGTTTGGGGGCTGGCGTCTGATTAAAGTCAGCCGCTCTGCCACTGAGCTAGCGGCCCACAGACAACCTCAGAATTTTACATGGGGCGCTCATCTTTGTCGAACCGGCGGCTGGGCGGGATTTTCGTCGCGCGTCCATCCAGAACAGCGTCATCAGGCGCGGAGGACGGCGGTGAGTTCGCGGGCGACTTCACGGGCGCGGGGAAGATCGCTAGGCTCGAAGGAAATAGCAGCGACCCGCGGGTGTCCGCCGCCGCCAAACCTCTCCGCCAGCGATGCCAGATTCTTATCGGCAGTCGCCTGGTTCCACGGATTTGTCCCGAGGCTTACCTTCGCGCGCGAGGCCGACGCGCTCACGCTGACCGAATAGACGCATTCTGGATGCAGCAGGTAGGGAATGAATTTATTGTAGCCTTCCAGGTCGAGATCGCTGACGTCAAAAAAGATCACGTTGTCGCGCGCTTCCGCACGTTGACGAAGAATTTCGATCGAGCGGCGATGACGCTCGAGCAAAGGGCCCAGGTGTTTGGCGACAAGCGGCAACTGAATCATTTCCGCGAGCGGACGATAGGCCAACTCCGGAATGATGCGCGAGGGAAGACCGTCTTCCGGCGCGGCTTCAATCACCAGCGCGAGTTGGGTGGCAGGCTCGGCAATCTCCACGGCCGACTGCGGCGTGGGATACTGCGCGCCATCAATGATGTCGCCCCAGTGGATTAAATCGTCTAGCGGCCGCGTGTCGAAGCCGAACTTCTCCTTGGCCACCGTGGCAATCAGTTTAGTGCAGGAGCGGTAGTCCGGCTCATAAAACATGTGCGGGCCGGGATGCTCTCGAAAATGGCGGGCATCCTCCGGAGTCAGGAACGCGCTTTGGTGATGATCGAACCACCAGGTCAGTTTCGGCGAGTTTGAATACTTGAAGTCCACGATGACGTTCTCGTCGCCGTCGAATAGACCGGGAACCCAGGGCTGGGCTGCGCGGTGCGCCATGCCGCTGAAATGGAACTCGGCGGAGGAGTCGAAGCGTTCGCGGTAGAAGCGGTAGAAGAGTGCGGCGGAGGCGGTGCCATCGAAGCAGCGATCGTGAAAACAGAGCCGTACGCGGGTCATGTCGAGCTGGAATGCGCCTTTCTCTCCCTCGGTGCGGATTTTCCGGGGAACAAAGCTCTTAACAATGCAAGTAGGTCATTCGGAAGTCAAGCGGAAATCCGCGCCAGAAAAAGCGGTATTGTTTGGATTGTGTCCGCGAATACCATGACGGGCCAATCGCCAAAGTCAGCTAAAATCGCGCGCGATGCCTGACATTCTCCATCCGGGAGAAACGAAAGCTGCCGGACCGAACGACTCGCGGCGGCTCTTCGACTGGCCGAGCCAGATTACGTCCGCAGAGCGCAAGTCGCTCCTGGCCGGCGGGTTCGGCTGGATGCTGGATGCCATGGACGTGATGCTGTATTCACTCGTGCTCACCTATCTGATCTGCGAATTCTCCATGGATACGCGCACGGCGGGCTTTCTGAATTCCCTGACCCTGGTAGCCTCGGCGATTGGCGGCCTGTTGTTCGGTGTGGTCGCCGACCGCATTGGGCGCACGCGTTCCTTGATGATATCGATTTTGGTGTATTCCCTGGCGAGTGCGGCTTGCGCCCTCTCGCACTCGGTCACGCAATTGGCGGTGTTTCGTTTTGTGCTCGGCCTGGGAATGGGCGGCGAATGGACCGCCGCGGCTGCGCTCATCGCGGAAACGTGGAGGCCGGAGCACCGGGGCAAGGCGCTGGGCCTGATGCAATCTGCGTATGCGATTGGCGAAGCAATTGCCGCCCTTGTGGTACGGCTGGTGCTGCCGAATTTCGGTTGGCGCGCGGTCTTCCTGGTGGGCGTTCTGCCCGCGCTCCTGGTGTTCTGGATCCAATCGAGCGTGCCGGAACCAACGCTGTGGAGCGAACGCCGGGCGATTGGGACGCAGCGGCCGCCGCTCCGGCGACTGCTCTCCGGCAAAGTTCTGCGTACGGGACTGCTGGCAACAACGATGAATACTTGCGGCCTGTTCGGATACTGGGGCCTGTTCACTTGGATTCCCGCGTATTTGTCCCTCCCGCCAGCACAAGGGGGGCGCGGGCTCAGCCTGGTGAAAACAACGACATTTTTCCTGGTACTATGCGCGGGGAAATTCCTGGGATACGCAGCTTTCGGCTTCCTCGCTGACGCATTCGGCCGCAGGAAGCCTTATTTCACATACCTGCTGATTGCCACCTTGCTGGTGCCGATCTACGGAATGACCAGCAGCCCTACGTTGCTGCTGCTCCTGGGGCCACTTGTAGCGTTCTTTGGAACGGGATTTTTTTCG
>DATFVD010000335.1:0-3855 GCA_035260505.1 Terriglobales bacterium | reverse complement strand
CTAAAGCGTTTTAGCGCCTCCGACAGCCTCGGCGGCAACGTCACCTCCCGCCGGGCGGTGCGCAAGTCGTCGATTGTCCCTCTCGGCCGGGCGGAGGCAAGCTTTATCTCCGGCAACGGATCGTGCAGTTGCTCGCGCCAGTATGCGAGCTGCGCACCGATTTCCGGATATGACCTCCATTGCCGCTGCCAGCGCGCAAAGTCCGTGTACTGAATCGGGAGAGGCGCAAGTGGCGTCTGCTGTCCGGCGGAAAAGGCGTCGTATAGGGCTGTAAGCTCCTCAACAAGCACGCCGAGCGACCAACCGTCGCAGATAGATTGGTGAAGGCTGATGAGCAAGAGGTGTTCCCGCTCGGCCAGCCTCAGCAAGCGAGCGCGCATCAGGGGACCTCGCGCGAGGTCAAAGGAGTGAAGCGCCTCTTCTTGAATAAGACGGTGTCCGGCGGTCTCCATCTTGGATTCTGGCAACCCATGCAGGTCCTCGAACCTCAGGGGCACGGTCAACTGTGGTGCAATGACCTGCACGTGACGGCCTTCCTCGACGTCGAAGGTCGTGCGGAGAATTTCGTGGCGCCGCACGATTTCGTTAATGCTCCGTTCCAGGACCGCCACGTCGAATGACGAAGTCAGTCTGAGCGCGTAAAGGATATTTAAGAAAGGTATGTCGGGCAGCGCATGTTGAAGCGCGCACAGACGTTCCTGGGCGATCGAGGCCGGTGCCCAACCCTCTTGGGTTGAGCGCGGAATGGCTGAAGAAAGCCGCCGTGCTTGGCCACAATCAACTAGCATCTCGAGATGCTGAGCCATCTCCGCAACGGTCGGCGCCTCGAAAATACAGGAGACTTCAACGTCGAGGAGCAGGGTGTTATGTATGTGAGCGAGAACTTCGGTTGCTAGAAGAGAGTCTCCACCGAGCGCGAAGAAGTTATCGTGGATACCGACCTGTTCGATTTGCAGGACGGTCGCCCAAATGCCGGCCAGCGTTTTCTCGAGAGACGTTCGCGGCGCAAGGCAGATCCGCGGCACGACGCCGCCATTTTCGAATCCTAGCTTCGCCGCCAAGCCGACACGCTTCACCTTGCCGGTCGGGCCTTTCGGCAACTCCGTTACGATGACAACCTGGCGCGGGATCTTGAAGTCGGCGAGCCGCCCGATGGCGAACCGACGAATGGCGTTCGGCGTCGCCACAGCGTTGGGCCGCAGCACGATGGCCGACGCAACGTCCTCGCCAAGCGTAGCGTGGGGGACGGCAAAGGTTACGGCCTCTGCAACAGCTGGATGGTCCAGCAGCACTTCGTCGACTTCCTGGGGGGCGATTTTCTCGCCGCCACGATTGATAATCTCGCGCGTGCGGCCCACAAGAAACAGGTACCCGTCGTCGTCGAAGTAACCAAGATCTCCTGTCTTGAACCAATCGCCGGCAAACGCGGCCTCGGTCGCCCCTGGATTGCCGTCGTAGCCCACCGTGACGGCAGCGCCCCGGACGACGACTTGACCGGTCTGGCCGCTAGGCAGCAAAGCCCCTCGTTCGTCCATGATCGAGACATCCAAGACGGTTGGCAGCCCGACCGAACCCGCCTTGCGCTCGTGTGGCGGCAGCGGATTGCATGCAATGGGCGAGGAAGTGACCTCTGTCATCCCGTACCATTCGATCACAGGACTCTCGAAAGTCCGCTCGAGTTCCGCGAAGACGCGAGGCGGCAGAGGAGCAGACGAGGAGCGGACGAAGCGTAGCCCACTGTTTGCTAGTCGCTTGCGGTCATGCTGCGCCTGGGTGAGAATTGCTTGGTGTATGGTCGGCACTGCGGAGTACCACGTCGGTTGAAACGCGGTCAGCCACCCAGAGAAACGATTGACGTCAAATCCAGGGGTACATACGACACTCGCGCCCGCCGCGAGTGAGGCAACCAAGGTGGCATGGAGACCATGCCCATGAAACAATGGTAGAACATTCAAGCATCGATCAGTTTCTTTCAGTGCCAGTGCCGCACTATGCGCGTAGGCCGATATGCAAATGCTGGCGTGGCTCTGCTGCACAATCTTGGGCCGCGACGTTGTGCCTGATGTGGGCAGCAGCACCGCCGTGTCGCTGGCGCTGACCGGGTCCTCGGACGGCGCGCTACCTTGGTCTCCTGAGATTGCAAAGAGACCAGCCTCTGCCTCGGATGCGATCAGAAGTTCGATGATAGGGATGCCGCGAGAAAGCGCCGCACGGCGCGCATGCGATTCGATTCCAGCTTGCGCGATCAGTGCACGAGGGCGCAGATCGGCGAAATATCCCACCAGTTCTTCGATCCCGAAGGCTGGATTCAGCGGCGCACACACCGCACTCGCTGAGACGGTGAGAATCGTTACCGCCAACTCCGGACCATTCGGTAGTACCACAACTATCCGGTCGCGACGGCCTATCCCCATACCCCGCAATGCGCGCCCCAATTTTTCGACGTGCTGATATAGGCGGCTGTAGATCAGTGGAGCGCGTCCTGGAGCAAGAATCGCCGGCGAGTCGGGAATACGTTGTGCCTGATGTTCCAACAGGTGAGGAAGGCAGGAAAACGGAACGCACGGTCTCGCGTCCAAGGAACGTTCGTTCGGCATGGTTTGCGGGTCCCACCTCCCCAGAGTTAGCTGCTTTCACTACGGGCTGCGTTCGAGGATTTTTGACCAGACCGACCACACGGTTTCACATCGCCGCGGTTCTTACATGAGCTTCGCCTCACGCGGCGGTCGAGCCAGTGTCAAAGCGTCGTATCCAGCGGGAGTGGTTGCATGCCGAGGTCTCGGTAGGTTGCAGTCGCGACGGCATCGACCTCCTTTGCCCTGACCTGATCGCCGCGTCGGGCATAGATCCCGCAAAGCGTCGTGTTGCAAAAAGCAGCCAGCGGGCGAGCTTCGCATGCCGTGGCGAGGCGAAGGGCAATGTCAAGCTGCTTCTCTGATTCATCGAGGTTTTTCGGCTCAGACGCCGCCAAGTAGGCACGGCCGATCAGGAATCGCGCCCATGCCTCGTCTCCTTTCGCCTCGTGCACCGCCGCAATCGCAGCTGCTTGCTTTCCAAGCGTTAGAGCTGTTTCAATCTGGCGCGCTATGAGGGACACCTGTCCGAGACGGATCAACAATCTTGGCTTGTCCGCTATTAATTGCATCTTATCACCATCGCTGACTGCCTGTTCGGCGAGTTGAAGCCCCTTCTCCGCACGGCCCAAACGGGCATAGGCAACACCAAGGTCAGACACGAGGCGAATGCGCCAAACTCGGAACGACCAGCGATCGCTCAGGTCGAGACCGCGTTCCAGGGCACCGACCGCTCCCGCGATCTCGCCCTTGTGAGAGAGTACGTAGCCGATTGAAAGCCAGCCCAACAACTTGCTCAATTGATGCTCAGCGCCCTCGGCGATTTCGAGCGCGCGCCTTGCGTGCCTCATGCCGGCGCTGAAATCGCCACATTCGACCAGAGCAATCGCCAGCCAAGTCCGGTTCAGTACGGAGGGAATTATATTCAAGTTGTGACGGTCGTGACGGAGTTCATTGGCGTTGAATTCGAGGCCTTGCTCGAGCAGCGAGATCGCTCGCCGATATTCGCCGAGGGCGTGATAGCTCTGCGCGAGACGGAAGAGTGATTGACCCAGCACGACCCGGTCGCCGCATTCGCGCGCAAGGCGGACTCCTGTCTCACCAAACTCGATGGCACGACGCTGTTGGCCGATCAGGAAATGATGATTGCATCGGAATGCCGCGTATTGCGCGCTGCGCTGTTTGTCTCCGAGGCGGGCGAGAATGGGGTCGAGCTCATCCAGAGAGCGCAGGATCCGATCGGTCTTGCCTAGCGGCAGCAGGGCGTTACGAAGTTGGAAGC
>DATFVD010000334.1:0-4994 GCA_035260505.1 Terriglobales bacterium | reverse complement strand
GCGCTGGAGGCTAAGATAGTACGACCTTCTACCGGGACAGACGTGATCGAGTCGAAAACAGAAACTGCAGTGTCAGGTTCTAGGGCAGAGTCGGCGGTGCTCCCGCTGTCCGTGATTATTCCCGTCCGCAATGAGGCGCATAACCTTCGGCGTTGCCTGGAAGCGCTGAAGTCCGTCGGGGAAATCTATGTCATCGATTCGAAGAGTACGGATGACACCGCCGTCATTGCTCAATCTCACGGCGCCAAGGTTGTCCAGTTCCATTATGCCGGCGGCTGGCCGAAGAAGCGCCAGTGGGCAATGGATACGCTGCCCCTGGCTTACGACTGGATTTTGCTTCTCGATGCCGATGAGGTTCTGACATCCGAACTCGCGGACGAGATCGAAAAGGCGATCCAGGACCCGCACACGAATGGCTATTTCATCGCCTTGCAGATGTACTTTCTTGGACGGCGACTGCGACATAGCGCGGCAAGCTTCTGGAAGCTGTCCTTGTTCCGCAAGGGACTCGGGCGCTTCGAATGCCGCCTTCAGGATCAGGATGCCAGCATGGCCGACATGGAAGTGCACGAACACGTCGTCGTAACGGGCGCCGCGCGTAAACTTACTCATCCACTTATCCATCACAACGTCGAGTCCTTGTCGCGTTACATCCAGAAGCACAACGAGTACTCGAATTGGGAGGCGCGCGTCTGGCTTGATGGCAACCGCAGCCAGGAGGACATTCAGCCCTCCCTTTGGGGAACGCAGGCGCAACGTCGCAGATGGTTGCGGCGGCATTTTTTCGGCCTGCCCGGATCGCCGCTCCTGTTCTTCTTTTACAAGTACGTATTGAGCCTTGGGTTTCTTGACGGTGTCCCGGGCCTGATCTACTGCGCGATGCAGGGGATTCAGTTTTTTCACATTAAAGCCAAAATCTACGAACTGCGGATCGGAAGGAACTGAGGTCATGTGCGGCATCAGCGGACTCATAAACAGCGGCGATGCGGAGACGCTCGTCCGGATGACGAACGTGCAGATGCATCGCGGTCCCGACGACTCCGGGCTCTGGGAGCGCCGTTTCCCCGATGGGGGGTATATCGGATTGGGGAGCCGGCGTCTTGCGATCCTCGACCTCTCGCCCGATGGCCACATGCCGATGAGCAACGAAGATGGGACGGTGTGGATCACCTACAACGGCGAAATCTACAACTTCGCCGATCTGCGACGTGAACTTGAGGGAAAGGGGCATCGTTTTCGCTCGCACACCGACACCGAAGCTATCGTTCATCTCTACGAGGAATATGGCCCCGACCGCCTCAAAGAATGCCTGAACCGCTTGAATGGCATGTTTGCGCTCGCAATCTGCGATTTGCGCGAGTCTTCGCCAAAATTATTTCTGGCTCGCGATCATTTCGGTATCAAGCCGCTCTACTACAGCGAGCGCCGTGGAAAACTCGCCTTCGCGTCCGAGATCAAGGCGCTGCTCGAAGTGCCAGGAATCGAAGCAAGCATGAGCATGGAGGCGCTTGATCAATACCTGACGTTTCTCTGGGTACCCGATCCGCTGACGATGTTCGAGGGAATCCGCAAGCTTCCGGCAGGGCACTACGCGAGCTGGCAACGTGGCGAATTCAAGATCGAACAGTACTGGGACTTAACGTTCCCTCCGGCGGAGTACCGCTTCGAACGAACAGAGGATGATCTGGCGGACGAGATCCGGGCAAGGTTCTGCGCATCGGTCGAGCAGCAGATGGTGAGCGATGTTCCGATCGGCGCTTTTCTGAGTGCGGGGCTGGATTCGTCGAGTATCGTTGCTGCGATGGCGCGAAAGCAGCCGGTGCGGACCTACACGATTACTTTTCCCGAGAAATATCGCGTGGGCGAGACGACGATTGACGATCCCGGGGTTCCGAAGCGCCTCGCGCGAAAGCTGGGCTGCGAGCACCATGAGATCGTGGTCGAGCCCGATGTGGTCGATCTGCTGCCGAGTTTGACATGGCACATGGATGAGCCCACGGCCGATCCGGCGATCATCACGGCGTATCTGGTATGTCGCGAGGCGCGGAAACAGGCGACCGTGCTGTTGTCGGGAGTGGGCGGCGATGAGATTTTTGCGGGATATCGTAAGCATGTAGCTCAGGGGTGGGCGGAAAAATATCGGCGAGTCCCGAATTTCGCCCGGTCGACGGCGGAGAAAGCTCTGCTGGCACTACCGTCACTGCGCGGAACGCGCATGAAAGGATCCGTGCGGCTGGCGAAGAAGATGGCGCGGAGCGCGGCGCTCAGTCCGGTGGACGCTTTCATCAGGAACTGCACGTATCTCGATGCGCGGCAGAAGACGGACTTGTATGCTCTAAAGTCGCAGCAACTGGCAAGCGGCAATCCTACCGGCCAGCATCTGGCTGCATTCGACAAAGTGCGGGACGCGGACTTTCTCAACCAGATGCTCTATCTGGATACCAAGATTTTCATGACCACGCTGAATCTGACCTACAACGACAAAATGAGCATGGCGTCGTCGGTTGAGGTGCGAGTGCCGTTTTTGGACCGTGACCTAGCCGAATTTGTTGCCTGGAATGTCAGGCCAGAATGGAAGCTGAAGGGGAAATGGCGTCCCACGACGAAGCACATCTTCCGGAAAGCCATGCACAGCATGCTGCCAGAAGAGGTTTTGCGGCAGCCGAAAGCGGGCTTTGCGGCGCCGGTAGACTACTGGCTGGCGCACGATCTGCGTCCTATGGTGGACGATCTGCTTTCGGAATCTCAAGTCCGGCGCCGAGGGTTGTTCCGACCAGAAGTGGTGCGCGCGTATATTGACGAGCACCGCCGGGGTGCGGAAGACTGGTCGATGCAGATCTGGCAACTGCTGACGCTGGAAATCTGGATGCAGCTTTTTCTCGACGGTGGCGCGAGATCGTTCGCTCAACGGCAGATCGGCTCGCAACAATTGGCGTCCGCATTGGCAGGCGCTTCGAACGAACATAGACCCAGATGAGCAGTCCCGAGTCCAGTTCCAGCCGAACCTTCATGACCACAAAAGCCGCCCGAGTGCTGACGGAAGCCGCGGGTCTGCTGCACGCGCCTCAACGTATTGTCCCCCTGTTTTCCAAGCTCGCTTCGGACGAACTGCGGACAATATTCGAACATCGGCACCTCTATTCGTACGCGGCGGCAAGGATTCCTACTGCGGACGCGCTGCGATCGGTCATTGACTGGATTTTCCACGCACAACGCCCCGACGGTGGCATCGCAGCTTACTACAGTCTCCTCACTGGATATTCCGAGTCGTATCCTGAGGTGACCGGCTACATCATTCCAACGCTCTACGATTTTGGCCGCCTGACTGGCGACTTGGTCGCGCGCCATGCCATTTATCTTGCCACCGACTGGCTGCTTTCGTTGCAAATGACGTCCGGCGCGTTTCCCGGCGGGCTTCACGCATCCGACAGCGGTCCCAACAAAAATGTCCAGCCCTCCGTGTTCAATACCGGCCAGATTTTGCAGGGACTGGTTCGCGCCCACGTCGAAACGCACACCAAGACCAGAAGAGCGGAAATCCTGAAACGCGCTGTGGCTGCCGGAGATTGGTTGGCCGCGACCCAGCAGGCGGATGGCTCCTGGACCGGCCCCGCTGCATATCAGGGAACCGCGCACACCTATTACAGTATGGTTTCGTGGGCACTGGCGCAGCTAGCCGCCGAATCCGGAGATGCCCGTCACGCGGCAGCAGCTGACAGAAACATCGACTGGGTGCTCGCACACGTGAAGCCCAGTGGCTGGATTGACGGCATCAATCTGCATGGACACCCTGCTTACCTGCACTTCATTGCGTACGTGATCCAAGGGATGCTCGAGTGCGGGATCCTGTGTCGGCGCGATGACGCGATCCAGGCAGCGGCGAAATCGGCTTGGGTTCTACTGCGGAAGTTTGAGACTCATAAGCGATTGTTGGGGACCTACGAGCCGGACTTTAGAGGCGGACAACGATTTGCATGTCTGACCGGGAATGCGCAGATGTCCTGCATCTGGCTGCGTTTGTTCGAGGTGACTGGCGATCTGCGCTATCTCAACGCGGCCCTCAAAATGAACGAGATGCTGAAGCAGTTGCTCTCGGTCAATGGACGCCGTGGAGTCGTGGGAGGGGTGGCTGGATCGTATCCCATTTGGGGCGCGTATCAACCGATGCGGCTCATCAGCTGGGGATGCAAGTTCCTGGCCGACGCGCTCATGCTGGAGCAGCGTCTTATGCGAGAGTTTGAGGGAAAGTTCGAGACAAATTCCGAGACAAAACTCGAGACAAAGTCCGAGGCATCGGGATGCGCGTAGTAATCCTCTGCTCGAGCCCTTACAGCGAAACCAGCTGTGCCGTCACCGCTCGCCTGGCGCAACTCGGATACGTTCCAGTCGGAGCGCTGACGTTGCCATCCTGGGACCGCAGAACGCTACTACGGAAAGTTGGACAGTGGGGCCTGCGCGATTCGCTCCACTATGCCGTCACCAAACTCTCGCCGGGAAAGGCCACGATTCAGAATCAGATTCGCAATCCCTATCTCGAGAGCGCGCTGCGGAATGGCGAGGGAATATTCCGCAGCTTGCAGGAGGTGGCGCGCACCTATGGGTTTCCGGTCGTGACGTGTAGCGATCAGAACTCAGCACGCGCCGTCGCGCAATTAAAGCAGTGGTCGCCCGATTTGGCGATCTTCACCGGCGGAGACATCCTGCGGGACGAGGTGCTGAAGGTTCCTCGCATTGGCATTTTGAACGCACATCTTGCCCTGCTGCCCGAAATCCGCGGAATGAGCAGCCCGGAATGGGCGCTTCTGTGTGGAGTTCCCCTTGGCATCACGATTCATTTCATGGGCAGCGGCGTTGATACCGGCCCCATCCTCTTGCGCCGCGAATTTGCAGGCGCCGATGACTGCGATTCGCTGTCCGACTTGCGCAACAAAATGATTGCCGAGGGGATCGAGTTAATCGCAGAGGCCGTGGCCGGTCTTGACCGCGGCACGATT
>DATFVD010000333.1:0-14931 GCA_035260505.1 Terriglobales bacterium | reverse complement strand
TTCTCCGAAGCTGCCTTCGCGGATGCGGGCGAGAGCGCCATCGACCATGTTGAGCAACTGGCGATCGTTATTGCTCTGGCTGAAAAGGAATTCCTTGTTGTAGGAACTGGCGGCGCGGTCGGCGACGTCCTGCGTGGCCTCATCGTCCACGGTGCGGCCGTCCTGCTGATTGCGGACAACCATGTGGCGCAGCTCCTGGCGCCGGGTTTCCAGCTTTTTTCTGAACGTCTCTAGTTTCTTCTTATCCATGATTGCTGCCTATGATTGCTGACCCGGTTGCTAACCAGGTTTGCTAACTACGACTGCTGCCATTTGATGCCAGCTGCCGAGAAAAAGTCGCACCCCACAGAACTCTATCCCACGTGAAGTCGAACAAATATCGTAAGCGCGAGAGAGATCGTGCGTCAACTGGAGGGAAGGCACAGCATTCCCGTAGAGACGCCGCTTCCCGCGTCTCCCGCCGCGAAAGACAGGGCAAGCCCGTCTCTTTAGGAAAGGGGAAATCAAGGCTGGTTCGCGGCTTGTCCAAGCGCGGGCGCGGGATACTCCGGAAGTTTCTGCTTGGCGGATTGCGTCCGCTTGATCTGGAGCTCGTCGAACAGAAGCGCCGGGCTGGCTACGCTGAACCAGACAGGCTCAGAGCGATCCTCGACCGCAGGCGCGGTTCCGGCGGCAATGAGATCGCCGCGCAGCGAACGGATATCGAGATCTCCGAAGACGCCGCCGCGAACCAGTTCCTCATGCCCGTCTTTGGTCCAGATGCGATAGAGGAGCCGGGGTTCGAGGCCGAGCCCCATGGTTTCCACGTAGAGTCCGTAGGGCAAATCGCGCTTCCGGCAGAGGTCGATCAACTTCGCCTTGAGACCGGCATCAGGCTGAGGATCGGTCGATTGCAAAACGAGATTGCCGGGACGTGGCAACGGCGCAGCGGTGGCGGCGGCGCGGCCGTGACCGTTCGAAGCGGGAAAATCGCGTATGGGCTGGCGTCCGATGAGGTAGGCGACGAGTTGCCCCTTTTCGATCAAAGACACGCGCTGCGCTTTGACGCCCTCGTCGTCAAGAGTGTAGTTGCCGAACAGAGGCTGGCCCGAAATCGTGGAAATCGTCGGGTCGTCGAACACATTGATGAAATCGGGCAGCACGCGCGACTTGTAGCTGCTGGACCATTTCCCCGTGGTGCGGGCGTTCTCGCCGAGTTGCGGCTTCCTGCCGAGGACATTCGGCTCCACGAGTTCGGTAACGATGGTGGCGGCAGCGTCATTCGAGAACAGGACCGGGCCGCGATATTCCTCGTCAACGACGGGGGCGTCACGCAGTAACTTCAGTGTCTCGAGAATCCGGGCAGTCGTCTTCAGAAATTCTTCGCGGCTGGGGAGGTCTTTGAGTTCGTTCCCCTGGTCAGCGTGTGACCGTTGCAGCAACATGCCGTCGGCAGCCTGGGTTGAGCCTGCGATGGAGACGATGTAATGCGTGTGGCCGGAGCGTGCGACCGTGCCCTCGGAGTTCAGAAAGTACCGGTTCTCGACGGTGAAACGGAGAGAGGAGTCGAAGCTTTCCAGCTCTTTGTCGGTGCGGTATTGAGCGGTAGCTTCTTCGAGAAGATGAAGCCATGAGCTGAAGTCGGTCGAAGAAAAACGGGCGAGAGGCTCGACAGCTTCGAGAGGTGAGGCTTTGGAGAAATCGTCGACCGGCTCATCGACTTTCAACTGTCTCAAGCGAGCTTGCTTCGCCGACAATGCTTCGGTCGCTGCCTTGTAGGCGCGATCGGTGGCGAGCCAGATGCGGTGGCGGATCGCGAAGACGTCGTTGTCAGATGGAACCAGGTCGATGTTGCCTTCGCCACTACCGAAGAAGCTGTCCTGCTTGTAGTCGCCGACGCGGACTACGACGCGCAGCAGGCGGCCGTGGTCATGCTGCTGATGGCGCAGAGCGCCGAAAACCGCGCTGGCATCGAACTGATCTATCTCGGTGACACGGTATTCGATGTAATAGGGGGCCGGCACGTTCTCTAATTTCAGATTTGCCTTAGAGCGATCCATTTCTTCGCGAAGCGCGCGCAGGACGGCGTCGCCGGAAGCGGAATTAGCAGCGCGGGCGGAAGTTGAGAGGCCGCAGAGCAGGATCGCGGTAGAGACAGATGCGAACAGCAGGTGCCGAGAAAAACTCCACAGTAAACTTGATTTCGGGAGGATTGAACTTGATTTTGGGTGGCGCAGCGCTTCAGCGCTGCGATCAACGCCTTGCCGTGGATGCGGCTTCAGCCGCTGAGGTGAAACGGACGAGACGTGTCTAATCATTGGTTGCCTCCGTTTTCATCCGTTGCGCCGGACGGGGGCGGAAGAATGGGAGGACGCGCGTCGCCGTATTTTCGCTTCTGGACTTCCATCTCGGAGAACAACATGGCCGGCGCCGCTGCCGATACAGGAACGCTGCCGGATTCAGCTCCGCAAATGCCGTTGAAAACGCTCGTGGTGTCGCCGGTGGCGGCAATCTGCGACAACACCGTCAGCGGGGTACCGACGATGTCCACACCGCGGACCAGTTCATCCGGACGTCCATCCGCATAGACACGCCAGACCATGACCGGCAATACCTGGAACGACTGCGGCAGATCGCGCGAGGTCAGGGTGAATCCACCCTGGATGTCTTCGAAGAAGAGACCGTAGGGTTTTCCCTGCTTCTTGATTTCTTCGATAAAGCGCGAGCGCAGTTGGACGTCGGGAATCGTTTTCGATGAAGTAACGATCAGATTGCCCTGGCGTCCGACGGGCATCAATCCGGACTGGGCACGGCCGTGCCCGTTCGAACTGCTGAAATTCTTCACCGGCAATCGCCCCATCAGAAAATTCTTCAGGATGCCGTCTTTGACCACTTCGACGCGCGAAGCCGGAGTCCCCTCATCGTCGTAGCGATAAAAGCCCGACAGTTCGGTGGCACCGAGGCTGTGCAGGGTGGGATCGTCGGTGACGCTTAGGAAATCGGGCAAGATTTTTTCGTTCACCTTTTTAGTAAACGTCTGGCCTTCCTCGCGGCCCCTCTGGCGCTGTCCTTCGACCCGATGGCCGAGCACTTCATGAAAGAAAACGGCGGCCGCACGCCCGGAGAGCAATGCCGGGCCACTAAACGGTTCGGCGAGTGGAGCGGCGTGCAATGCGCTCAAGTCTTTGGCCATTTTTTGCACGCTCGCTGCCACTTCGGCTTCCGAGGGAAATTTTGCCGGGTCTGAAAACTGGAAGGTCTCGACCCGCATCAGCTGCATGCCATCGTCGGCGCGGGTTTCGGCCTCGATCATGATGCGGAAGATGGCGTCGGCGGTGACGATCTTCGTGCCTTCGGTTGAGACCAGGTAATTGTGGCTCTTCTCGGCGTAAAGAAAAACCAGCGCCTCTTCGATCTTGGGGTAACGGCGGAAGGAAGCAGAATAACGGCGGGCCAGTTCTTCCCAAGCCTTCTGCTCGGGGAACGCAACCGACGCAGCTTTATCAGTGTAAGTGGATGGCTTCTCCTGGGAGAAGTCGGGCGAGTCGTCTTCGTCCTTGGCGCGGACGGCGGTCTTCGTCTTAACGTTGGTGAACGCCTGGCGCGCCTTGCGGTATTGCTCGTAGGTCAGCTTCCAGAGGACGCGGGCAATAGCATCGGGGTCGTCACGCTGCGGAAGTTGGCCGGAGGTAATGCCGGAGAACCGCTCCTGTTCGTGGGTGTTATCGAGGTCTGGGGTGCCGATCCGCATGCTGACGTCAGCGGCACGATGTCGGGTGCGAGTCGAGGTGAGGATGCCGCCCTGGGCACTGAGGATGACCAGCGATTCCCCGTCGGTCACGTTGTAGCTGGCGAAGTAGGGAGCGGGATCCTGCTTGGCAAGCTCGGCCTGGCCGCGACGCAGCTCCTTTTCCATGGTGGTCAGGAGCAGGTCGTCGGGCGCCTTCAGAGGTGTTTCGGCGTTCAGCGGCTTCTCACCAAGGAAGGCAACCAGTAGTAAGAGGAAAATGCGGACAGTGCGGAGCGAGGCGGTTTTCTCGGATTTCATCGCGAATGGCGAGTGTACAGGACCGGGAGAAACAAAAAAAGCGGCCCCTTTCGGGGCCACCCTTTTTCAAAGAGGCTAATGGCGGGAATCAGAGGAGACTAGTTTTGACGCCGCTCTGGGGGACAGAAACGGACAGAGTGAGGTGTCGAGAACATCGAGAGTGAAGTTTTTCCAACGGGTGCGGCCTCTTCAGTTGCCATGTAAATGAGCATTTGCGGAACCAAAATGGTAAGCGCGACGTGACCCAGTTCCATTTTGGGAACCTATTCAAAAGCAAGCTTTTAGGGTGAATCCCTTAGGGCAGCAGATGACACCGCTCATCAAAGAATACGCGGCCGAATGCACAAAGCTGCACATTCGCAGAAACTGGCGGCAACCGGACCCGTGTGGCGGCGGGCTGTGCCTGCCAGACTTCAAACACCGCGGCTGTCTATTGGTTCCTCCGATAAATGATGGTTTTCGGGCCGCCATCGATAAACTTAAAGTCTGAGGGCACAGCGAATAACGACGGGTCGGGTTCCGCGCGCACGATGTTGGTCAACCGGAAGGTCTGCTCACCCATTCGCGGATCGTTCCGTTTGCTGGAAACAATCGTCCTGAGGTCGGTCGAAGTCCAGACCTCCGTCACAATATTGATGGGTCGATCATTCCCGGCTTGGCCCGCAGGAATGGTTCGTGTCGTACGCACCCCCGTCACAGCGACACCTTCCATCGTCTGGGAGCCAAGGGATTCCGTGTCTGCCTCGAGCTGCTCATCCGTCGCCAAATGCTTCGTCTGGGCAATCATAGGCGGTGGTGGGGGGAGTGGGGGCATCCCGCCCTCCGTGTGTATGAAGAATGTGGCGCCGGAGCCAACCGATGCGCCGGGGCCACCTTTTCCGGGGGGAGGCATTGGGTTTTTCCAGGCCGTCTTATCGGTCAAATTTAGCGTATAGGAAGTCCCCGCCACGGGATCCTGAATGAAGACGAGATGCGGGGCGCTGGCGGCCGATAGATTGCCAATCGCCGGCAACGAAGCATCCTGACGCGTGCGGCCCTGGGAATCCCTTAAGACCGTCCCGGTGCTGGTTTGAACGATGCGATTGCCATCCGCGAGCGTCTGGACGGATTCGTTGTTCATAGTGGCGGAATAAGGCGCGCCCTTAACCGCAGCCGTGGGCCCTTTCTCAAAGCCCCAAGCCATCGCGCCCGCCGGGCCGGCGCTTTGGAACATTACGTTTCCACTCTCTTGCGCGAACGCACAGAATGAGGCTGCCAGAATAAGGATCAATGTAAGTTTCATATTGGGTCGGTCTCCTTTTTCAATCGAAAAGCAAATCACTGTTGCAGACGGAGTCCCTGAATCGATCCGTCGGCTGAAATACTGAGGTCCGCAATGAACGTAATGCCCTCGGGGACCGCACCGGGGGGAAACATGGCTTCGACCGGAATGGCGATCTGGATGGCGGGTTCAGCCGATGCCCAATTCACGTTCGGAGTCTTCACAGGAGCGATCACATGCTGTCGACGGACTTTTTTGACCGGCCTTGGCGCAGTTTCAGTTTCAGTTCCCGCAGTTTCAGTGTCAACGACCGCGGCCGGGGCGGCGTCTGCGACTCGTGGGAGGACGGGCATCTGTTTGACAGCGGTTGGGTGGAACACCGGGTGGAACAAGGGGTGAAACAGTATGATCAGCACGGCGGCCGCCGCGGCGCCCGACAGGAGGACGGGCACCCAGCGCGGCAGTCTGCGGCGTGTCCTGTCCCCGATCGCCGCATCGCAGTACGCGACGAATGCGCGGCTCACTTCTTCATAGGCATCGACGCGCCCGCGGCATTCCGAACAGTCTCGAACATGCCGCTCCACATCCGCGGCTTCGTTGTCCGGAAGCTCGCAATCCATCCAAGCAACCAGTCTTCCTGAAAAATCACACATTGAATTTCTCCGCCAGTTTCTTGATCGCGCGATCCACCGTCTCGCCCACGGTGGAAGTCGGAATTTCGAGGACTTCACCGATTTCCCGATAGCGCAATCCTCCCGCCCGCAACAGCAGGCACTCACGTTCGGACTCCGTCAATAAGAGGATCGCCTTTCCCAGACGACGGAGCTTCTCCTTCTCCAGTAGGACCTGTTCCGGCGTCGCGTCGCCTGAAATCGAGTCGAGGTCGGGATCGAGCGATTTGCCGAAACGGCGATCATAGCTTTGCTGACGATTTCTGGCGCCATTATGGGCGACGCGAAACAGCCAGCTGCGAATGTTCTCCTGCGATCCACCCGAGGCCAGGTGCCGATGCAGACTAAGAAACGCGTCCTGCACCATGTCCTGGGCTTCGTCGGACGAGAGCCCGAGACATACCAGATATCGCAGCAGGGGTTTGCGCAGTTCGCGGTACAGAGTCGTAGCCTCGCACGAGTCAGTCGCGAAGCCCGAGAGCGGTAGCGGTAATGGTAAGGAATCGCCACTCATACTCGTAAGGTCCTCGGTATCGCGCCTCTATGCATAGAACAACTGAGGCCTGCGGTTTTCCGGCTCGAATTCGATGGTTTCACAGGATTCCGGGAAGTGGGCCTTCGTCTCCGAAGCCCAGACGCTTTAAGTTAGCGTTTATCTGAGGTTGTGTCCCGCTTAGGATGGGGAAATACCGTCCCCGCCAAAAGAAAAGCCCCCTCGAAAGGGGGCCTTGGGAACAAATCGACACAGACTCTAGCTGTCGCCGGCGACGGTGCGCACCTTGCCCGGGAGGAAATGGTAGGGCGGCCAGGGACCGGTCACGACCATCTGGCAATTCTTGAGTTGCTTGGCGGCCGTGCTGTAGCGGTTCTGATATTTTTCGATCGACTTGGTGTCGATGAGGTGGGCGATATCGAGCAACATTCCGTCGGCATCGACCTTCTTGCAGCTGACTTCTTCCTCGAGAGGATTGAAGAGCTTGTGCACCTGGACCGAGAGGGCCCGGGCTTTGGTCTGGCGTTCGCGCTCGCGGGTTGCCTTCTCCCGAAGCTTGGTAAGGTACTCGCGACCGACGGTATCGGGCAGGATAATCTCTTCCATGGAGCCGCGAAGAGAACCGTCGCGAACTGTGAGCTTGATACGCATTTCGGACTTGCCACGGAGCCGGGCCACGCTCTCACAAAAAGTGCGGCGGTTGGATCGAACGGCTTGACGAATGGCATCTTCAGTATCGAAAATCGTTCCGAAGCGAAAGGGTAGGACGGTGGCGGTTCGGAAGCTTTGGCTTACTACGCGGGCATGCTCGAGAACGGACTTTTCATCGAGTTTGGATGTCGCGCGGTCATATTCACTGACGATCACTGCGAATTCTCCGCTCGGGTAGCTCATGACCGGAGATCCATTTACACCTTGAATGCCATCTAGAAGAAAGGGACGACGGGCGCGAACACCGTTGGCGAGGGTCTGGTGTTCCGTGAGGCAGTACGCGTACCACGACATGCATTCTCTCCGAATTGCACCGGGGCCTTGGGCACCCCTTTAGATTTTCATTTTTAGCTAGGGCTGCGTTTCTACCTGGAAGATTTTGTTTTTTGGGTCAAGGTGGACGCGAACTACTACGTCCAAAGTCATAGTACTGCCGCTCTGGGTTATTTGCAACCTTTGTTCTGGTTATTGCATCCCCACTTTGTCTCAATTTGCTACGAACACGATTTTGGCGCCGGTCAGGGGTTTCGACGGTATAGTGTGGCGGAGCGGGGCCCACTACCGGGTCGAAGTATCTGGAGCGGTAGCGGTAAAGCCCGCTCGAGTCGTTTTCATGCCCTCTATTATTCAGTTTTCTTGAAGTCGGAGCCATTCAGGTGGACTTGGTAGAGGAAAAGCGAGAGAAGAGGCGCACCCTCTTTTCTTCTCTGCCAACACTGAGCGCACACGCGTTACACTGACCCGCCGGAGATGGTGGCCACCAGCCTGTCCGCCGGCAAATCCAATTGGATCTTCGCTTGTAAAACGTCCGAACGCCGGGTTGTAGTATCGGGCGCGATAGAAGTAAAGTCCATTCCCGTCGTTTTCGCGCCCGGTGTAGAGCTTCCATTGTCTTTCGCACGCCCTATAAAGCGGCCTTTGCTGCTACAGCTAATTGAAAAATATTCGCCGACAAAATGACTGCGCCCAGAACCGTCAACGCCACGTCCCGTACCTTTTCAGTGAAGGAAGACTGTGAAGAGAATCTCGAAATACCCCAGGCCAAAGGCAAGACTGAAAAGAACATAAACAACAAAGTCATAGGATTGACCAAATTGTTCAATCTCAACAAAAAGCCGATTGATCTATGTAGGGGTAAGCAGCGCAGCCGAGTAAAGAGCCGAAGTGAAGAACAACACGACGCTCCAGAATGAACAAATAACCGCCTGCTCACCCCTCGTGAAATGATTTGATCCAGTTCTTCCCCAAACGAGTCGCGGCTTTCCTGTAAGTGCCGTAATAAGCGATGCAGAGGCAAGAGTGACAAGGACTGAACAAACAATCAAAGAAGTCATTGGATACACTCCGAAGCAGGATTCGCTAAGCCCGCCGCCCCAGCGATGCCTTCAGGATTTTTCGTGCTTTTGCGCGGCGGCGCGATCCTGCAGAGCGATCGTGACCGCGCGCAGCATATCACCGGCGGGAGCGGGCTTGCCCGTCCAGATTTCAAACTGCCGGGCCGCCTGTTGCACAAACATTTCGACTCCGGGAATGACCGCGATTCCCTTGGCGCGCGCCACCTGAAGCAGATGCGTCTCCACCGGGTCGTAGACCATGTCGAAGACGACACGGGCTTGAATTTCATCGTCCTTGAGCGGGCAGTCGCGCGTGTTCCCCATGCCAACTGGAGTGGCGTTGATGATGACGTCAAACGCGATCTTGCGGAGATCCGCTCGTTTAATAGTCCGCGCTTTAGCCTGGCGGGCGAGTTTCTGAGCCTTAAGAGAAGTGCGATTCAGTATCCAGACTTCGGCGCCGCGTTCTTTGAGACCGAAGACGGCGGCACGAGCCGCGCCCCCGGCACCGAGCACGAGAACTTTCGCCTTCTCGATAGCGAGACGCTGCTCAAGGGGGCGCACCACGCCGGCCACATCGGTATTGAAACCGTAAAGCTTGCCATCCTGTCCGCGAACGACGGTATTGCAGGCGCCGATCTTCGTCGTATGCGCGTCAGTGTTATCGAGATGCGCAATAATCGCCTGCTTGTACGGCATGGTAATGCTGAGGCCGTGGAGGGGAATCTCTCGCACGCAGCGCATCAGATCCTTGAGCGTCTTGGCGTGAAGAGGGAGATAAACGCCGTTCACATTCTCCCGGCGCAGCGCCGTGTTCATGATGACGGGGGAGAGTGAATGTTCGATGGGATCGCCGGCGACTCCATAGACGCGCGTGGCCGCGTCAACCTGCTCGATGCGGTAGACGCTGCGCAGATCCTGCGCGCTGACCTGGCCGGGTGCGGTCCTGAGATCGGCGCTGACCGCGCCAAAGGTGAAAACGCTGCCGGCTCGCACGCTGAGCACGCGGCTGATGATGCCTTGCTCTCCCATGCACAACCCAATCAGCGCATGCTTGTCGCTCTGCGTCTGCAGAAACTTCATCATGGCCACGTTGTCGGAGAGCGTGGTAGCGGTGCTGACGACTTTGTAGAAATCCGCCGGGATCTTCAGCATTTTTTCCAGCGTCTCTTCAAGATTGCGGGTGGCGCGGAAATCATGGAACGACAAAATGAGCCGCGCGCGGCTACGCAGGCGCGCAAGCGCTTCGCGCTTCGATTTCAGCGCGCTCTGGAGTTCCAGGTCGACAATCTGACAGCCCGCGGCATTGGCCTTGGTGAGCACTTCCAATTGAGAGGCTAATGATCCCTTGAACTTGCCGTCATTATCGGCACGACGGCAGGTACCGATGGCGGTGACGTACTGGTGCGTTTCAAGAAAACGATGGATCTTGGGAAGCGCGGCCAGGGGTTGCTTCAGGTAGTCCAAACGGAACTCGATGAAGGGGTTATCCCGGGCCATGGACTCGGCACTAGCCAGCATGTCATCAACCGTGTCGCCGCTTAGCGCCAGGCAAACCTTGGGAAGGCGCATGGGCAAAAAACGGGATGCGAGAGTGGAATAAGAAGCCAAGGCCATTTGTTTTCAACGACGGCGCGATATTACAGGGGCGTCGGCGCAGATGCAACCTTAAGGTTGCCGAGGGGAGCCAGGAAACACTTTGGGAGCAAGCGGGATAAACACCCTCGTAACCTTGACCCTTCCCCCGGCGCTTGTTACTTTTCGGCTGTAACCCTTGTCTTCCGAAAGAGATAGCTGGGACAGGCCTGGAGCGGTTGAAGTCGGAGGTAACATGAAGAAAACAGGATTGTTATTGGTATTGATGTTAATGGCGACCTTCGCGGTGGCCCAGCAGTCGACGACGCCAAGCACGCCGGATGCGTCCGGTATCATTAGCACGTCGGTTAACGTGCCATTCGTGCGTTTCCAGACACCGACCACGGCAGACATTTACTGCGCTGGCTTTCTTACCAAGGATCGGGTTCCCGACGCGAACTACGTGAACGGGGGCCTGCAGACACCGACCTCAACCAAGTTCGAGACCGGGGAACTGGTCTACTTGGCGGGGACCGGATACCAGGCAGGACAACTGTATTCGATCGTCCGCGAGATGCGCGACTCTAACGAGTACGAAATCTATCCGGGCGAGAAGAAAGTGCTGGCCGCTGCGGGACGCCCTTACGGGGAAATTGGGAGGGTGCGCATAGTCGATACGCGTAGTCACAGCGCCATCGCCCAGGTGGAATTCAGTTGTGATCCCATCAACCCCGGAGATGTCGCCGTGCCTTTCGTCGAAAAATCGCCGGTTGCGTTCCACGTGCCCAGCCATTTCGACCGGTTCGCGCCCTCGAACGGAAAGCTGAGCGGACGGATCGTGCTCGGCAAAGACTTCGACAGCGTGCTCGGCACGGGCATGAAACTTTATATGAACATGGGTTCAAACCAGGGCGTAAAAGTGGGCGACTATTTCCGCGTGGTGCGTTCCTACACCGCCACCTTGCACGATCCGGTGGACTCGCTCTCCTTCAGAGCTCGGACTTCCGAAGACACGCAGATGCGCCCGCCGGCTTTTGAGGGGAATCGCTTCACCAAAACCAAAGGGCCGAACATTCATGTAGCCGACCTGCCGCGGCGCGCCGTCGGAGAAGTGGTGGTTCTGAACGTAACCCCGACCTCATCCTCCGGCATGGTCGTCTTCGCGCTGGAAGATGTGTACGCCGGTGATACGGTGGAACTGGACGAGCAGCAGTAAGAGACCTCGACAATTTTAATCGGAGCTTTGATGGGAACGAGAGGGGAGTGAATCTCCCCTCTTTTTTGCTGTTGGTTGGACTTCCAATAGGAGGGCAGCTGTCAGCTCACAGCTGTCAGGTCTCAGAGAGGATTGTCCACGTTTTTCCTGAAACCTGACACCTGCCACCTGCCATTAACACCTGACACCTGCGTCATTCAGCGGAAGAAACGGATTTTCGGATTCCCGGGAATCATTGCGCCAGCAATGATCAGAAGGATAATTACAGCAACAAGTTCCAAGCTGCCCTCACGACGCCGACCTCGTAGTCAAAATCAAAACGTCAGCGCTCAGCTTACGTCCTCTTCCAGAGAAGGCAAAGTTACGCAAGTGCTGGCGGGCGTGAGGAGCACGGAATCTGGGACTGGATTTTTCGGAAACAGTTTCAGCAGGGGATTTCGGCATCGGCATCCGCAAAAATCTCGGCGGTGAAAGCCTCGATGGTTGCATTCTTGCGCCATGCACCCCGTGGCAGACCAGCTTTGCGGCAGGTTTGCTCCAAAAAAGTTTCCCGGTTCCAACCATTTTCGACGGCAACCTGGGGCAGCAGCAGGCCGCGGCGAGCGCCCTCCGAGATGACCAGTCCGTGTCTCCCCACTTCCACGGCTTCGAGATCAATCGGAAACAGCCGGGATAGCACGCTCAGCGAAACCTCCAGATGAAGGGCCTCTTCCATTGTTACCGGCAAAAACCTGGAGTCTTCAAAAGCGGCAGCCCGAGCCGTTTCGGCCACGGCGCGAAACAGCGGGGCGATGGGCACGGCATAGCCGACGCATCCGCGAAGTTGACGGTGTAGATCACCGTGCACATCGTTGTGCAGATAAAGCGTGGTGAAGACTCCCCGTGGATCCGACAGTCCGGGCGATAAAGGCGGCGCTTCCGGGAAAGGTCGGCGCTCCAAAGCGGAAAGAATTGCGCCGTGCGCGATGCGGAGGAGAATCCGGCGTTGCTCGGGAGAAAATTCCGCGGCTGGCGTCGTGGCATCACGCGTAACCTCGCGTGTAGTCAGGCTTGCAGAGGGCTTTTCAGACGGCGATTCAAACAGCCTGGACATCGCGCTTTCTCCGCCGGGCAAGGACGAAGGCACGGCGCCGCCGCTTTTCCGATTTGTGGTCGATCCGCGCCCAAAAGGCAACGAAGTAGTCGAGCGCGGAAACCAGGGAGAGCAGAACCATGAACCAGATCGCGAGTCGTGCAATCCAGTACACCGGGAAAAAGTAAATGCCGGACACCGGCCACTCGTGCCAGCGGCGAGCAAGAATTACGGCCACCACGGAGATGATCTGCACCAGCATCTTGAACTTGCCGAGTTCGCTCGCTTGAATCGTAAAGCCTTCGGATGCGGCAATCGAGCGCAGTCCGCTCACCAGAAACTCGCGGCCGATGATGACCACCGCCATCCAGGCCGGTACCAGCGCGGGATTGAACTGCACCAGCGTGATGAAGGCGGCGGCGATCAGCAATTTGTCGGCCAGCGGATCCAGCAGCATGCCCATGGTGGTGATCTGGCCGCGTTTGCGCGCAAGATAGCCGTCAATGCCGTCGGTGATTGAAGCCAGAACGAAAACAGCCGACGCCAGGGCTTCCCTCTTCCCAGTCTGCTCGCTCGAAAAACGGGGCGTGCACAGAATCCATATCAGAAGGGGAATCGCCGCGATGCGGGTGAGCGTGATGTAGTTTGGAAGATTCACGCGATGACTGAGCCAGGACGGTCAATGTGATTATCCTCTACATCAGAGGCCAAGGCAACGAGAAGCGCAGCGGTACAGGTTCCAATGAATGCCGACTATTCCTTCTGCGCTGCTTTATAGCCGGCAGCCTTCGCTTCGGATTCGGTCATGAACTTTCCCGCGTTGGTCTTGCCGTACCAGCGTCCGCCCTTGTGGTAGACGCCACTGTCGGTGTTGACCCAGACTTTGCCGCCGGCTTGGGCGGCAGCGATCTCCGGACTGGAAGCCGTGGCGGCAGCTGACTTGCTCACCGTCCTCTTGGGCGCCATCACGTTGCCGGATGTCGCCGGAGTTGCGGGTGGGGTGGCTGTAACGGCCGGAGCCGCGGAAGTTGCTGGGGAAGTGGCGGGCGTACTGCTAGCCGCGCGCGTGGCACTTGCTGCGGCGGCTTTGGATCTTTTGCTGCTCTTCTTTCCACTCGACTTGACGCTCGCCGCAGCGGCCTCAGTCGTTTCCGCAGCAGCTTTTTTTTCGCCAGCAGCCTTTCTCTTCGCTTGCTTCTTGGATTTCTTGGTAGTGGCGTCCGAACTGCTCGAACTCGCTTGCCCCTTTGCTAAAACCGGAGAAATCGCGACTGGCAGCATCAGACAGAACGCGAGCATCCACAGAGTAAGTTTATTTTGGAAGCGATTCATGTTTCCTCGCGAAATAGGCATCAAGCTCCGTTTTTACTAGGCGTAGATTCCGCGCTGCCGAATCGTATACGCCACACGGTCAATCGCCAGCATGTAGGCGGCGATCCGGTTGTTCACGCCGTGAGTTTCCGCGTACCGGACCACATCATCGAACGCTGTATCCATGATGTCCTGCAGATGCTCGTTGACCACCGATTCCTTCCAGAAGTAGCCCTGGCGATCCTGCACCCACTCGAAATAGGAAGTTGTCACGCCGCCGGCGTTCGCCAGGATGTCAGGAATGACGAAGACTTTTTTCTCGGAGAGGATATCGTCCGCAGTCGCGGTAGTCGGACCGTTCGCGCCCTCGGCCAGGATCTTGCATTTCACCCGGTCCGCATTCTGGCTCGTGATCTGGTTCTCAGTCGCCGCCGGAATCAGAATGTCGCAATCGACCAGCAAAAGTTCCGCCGGATCATACTTCTCCGCTCCCGTGAAACCGTGAACGGAGCCATTCCGCTGGCGGTATTCCCACAGCGCTTCCACGTCGATGCCATCCTTTTTGTACAGGCCCCCGCCCACCTCGATGATGCCAATCACCTTGTAGCCCGCTTCCGCCATAAGGCGGGCAGCGTTTGAACCAACGTTACCGAAGCCCTGCACGATGACGCGGGTGGTATCGCGATTCAGGCGCAGTTTCTGGATCGCCTTTTCGCAGACCATGAGAACGCCGCGCCCCGTAGCCTCGCGGCGCCCGCGCGATCCCCCGATGTTGATCGGCTTGCCGGTGACGACCGCGGTGCAGGTCTGCCGCATGTGCATGGAGTAGGTATCCATGATCCAGGCCATGGTTTGCTCGTTGGTATTCACGTCGGGAGCAGGGACGTCCTTTTCCGGGCCGATGAATTCGAACAGTTCCGCCGTGTAGCGGCGGGTCATGCGCTCCAATTCGCCCTGCGACATCTTGTGCGGATCGCAAATGATGCCACCCTTCGCGCCGCCAAATGGAATGTTCACCACCGCGCACTTCCACGTCATCCAGCTCGCCAGCGCCCGGACTTCGTCGAGGTTCACGTCGGGCGAGTAGCGTAGTCCGCCCTTGGCCGGGCCCCGCGCAATGGAGTGCTGCACCCGGAATCCAGTGAAGACTTCGAGGTGCCCGTCGTCCATCATTACCGGGATGTGAACAATAATCTCCCGGCTCGGACTGCTCAAGACCTTCCACATTCCCGCATCAAGATTCAATTTTTGCGCGGCCAG
>DATFVD010000332.1:0-23625 GCA_035260505.1 Terriglobales bacterium | reverse complement strand
AAAGGTATTCGCGATGAGTCTCGATGTCTTCTGAGGCAGTATGCTTGCCGGCTTTCGTGGTCTCGATCCGTGATCGTTTGATTTGCATTCTACTGCTAATTGCAGGGCTCGTACCAAATCCATAATGCTCGCCATATTCATCCGGTAACTCACTGACGCGTAGAAAGTTGTATTCGTTTATACGTTTTACTGGAGGCATCGTTTAGAGGAGTAGCGCCCACGACATTTCGTGGGCACGAAATGTCGTGAATCGTCCGGGTCTCCGCGCGAGCTTGGGATGCACGCACCTGTCGGTTTAAGTTCAGGCTCATTTGTCGGAGGAGCGACGAAATCCCCACACGGAGATAGAAAGCGTTGGGTTTAGGTAAGACCGCTCTATGTATTCGATTTCGCCTGGTCTCAATTTCCGTGTAAGGATTTGCCGACTTTTTCGACCAATTGGCAAGCGAATGAACAAACCAACTAACCTAACTCGGCATGGTTATGAGCTCCTTATCGCCACCGGCGCGGGGCTGCCGATGCTGCCGGCACTCGGCGAGAAACTTGAGCGATATGCTTCGCGCAAGCTGGCCGAGCGAGGTGTTCAGGTGCGTGCCAATACGAAAATTAGCGCGGTCACTTCGCGCGAGGTTCGGTGATCACTTGCGGCCGATCTGGGTTCGTTCGACGGCCGCTGTCAAAGTCAGCGAGTTTCTCCGCAGGCCCATGAAAAACTCCTGGTTACCTTTCGCCGGCGGGAAGCTTGGCAGCGCGCTCCGGCGATGGGCGCAACGGCACGCTGACCTTCTGCATCCTTGGCGTCATGTCACGAAAGCGGCCGGTGATAGTCGTGCTGCGGGTTTCCTGCGCCGGGCTGTCAGCCGCAAACTTTACGACTATCTCGCACGCACTTATCCGTTGGCCGAGTGGACGACGATGAATTATGGCTATGCTATACTACCGGGCGATACGCCCTGCCTCGCCGTGGACCCGAGCGTGCCCGAGCACCTAGCGCTCCAGCTTTACATGCGCGTGGCCGTCGCTCTTCAGTCCGACGGCTGCCTGAAGCTGAACCGCTGCGAAGTGCTGGAAATTGGCAGCGGACGAGGAGGCGGGGCCGCCTACCTGGCCCGGCATTTCCGCCCCCGTCGCTACGTCGCGCTTGACATGTCCGTGGAGGCCACCGCGCTCGCGCGGAGACAGCACGGTGAGGAGTCGGCCGTTGAGTTCGTAGGCGGTGACGCTGAAAACCTGCCCTTTGCGAAGGCGAGCTTCGATGTCGTGATTAATGTGGAGAGCGCGCACTGCTACGGGTCCATCGACCGATTTCTCGCCGAAGTTCATCGCGTGCTCAGGTCGGGCGGCAGGCTCGCGTTCGCCGACTTCGTCTCTGAGCGTCATGGCGCGCGCGCGCGGCTGCTGGCGACGCTCCGGCAGACGCCGCTGCGGCTGGTGCACTTGGAGGAAATTACGGCCAACGTCGTCGCGGCGCTCGCGCAGGATGAGGTGCGCAAGCGAACGCTCCTCAACCGTTGGGTGAAAGGCTGGTTCCGCAGTTTCGCCCAAGGAGCTTACGCGATGGAAGGCAGTGCGATGCAGCGCGAACTGGCGGCGCGCCGCACCGTCTACCTGGTTGCAGTATTGGAAAAAGCGCCGGCGGCGGCGGCGGCCACGACGTAAATGGCAGCCGCACATGCCGCGGCCTTATTGCAGCCGGATGTGCAGCGCGGAGTAACCCGGGTAGGTTTTGCCATGATTGTAGTGCCGTCGGACAATCTCAAGTCGGCCTTCGAGCGGCAGGAGCGCCCCGAGCACTCGGCGCGCCTCGGCGATAGCCAGCCCCGCCCCGAGACAGGCGTGGGCCCCCGCCCCAAAAATGAGCCGCCGGCACCGGGGATCGGGTACACGCTCCGGATCGAAGCGGTGTGGATCGGGAAAATACTCCTTGCGCCGCATGATGTTGTGAAAAACAACCAGCACTCGCTCGCCTCGGCGGAGGCGGTGGCCTTCGATCTCACAGTCGCGCGTCACCGCGCGCAGCACCACGTTTGATGGGGTCACTAGCCGGAACCCCTCATCAACTGCCTGCTCGACCAGATCGGGCCGCCCCCGCAGCCGGGGCATCAGCCCGTTGTCGAGCAGCAAGGCGAGCACGCGCGGCATCCCGTACGTGATGAGTTCCGTCGCGCCGACCATCACGATTACCACAATGCCCCTAATCTCGTCGAAGGTGAATCCGAGGGAGCGCATCTGACGTGTCAGTGAGCCCTCTCTTCCCCCTTTTCCCTGGTAGCCGGAGCGGATGTGCGCTGCCAGCTGCGCGGCCACCTCGCGGGCGCGTGCCAACTCGCGCCCTGCGAGGCGGGTCTTGCCCAGTCCGGCGAACGAAGTGAAGGCCGTCGCCAGCGCGAACATCTCGGCGTAAATCTCACGCTCGCGCGCGCGGTCTACCTCCACGCCGATCATCTCGCAGGCCATCGCGCTGGCGAAGTCCCGCATGAAGCCGACAAAATCCACCGTCCGGCGCCCACGCAGATGTTCTTGTAGCTCCGCGACGATCCGATCCGTGGCCGTAGCGAGGAGCGCATCGACGTACCGCGCCAAAAAAATCCCGGTCAGGCGGCGCTTGAGTTCTCCGTGTGCGGGGCCGTCCATGTTCAGCAGCGCGCATGGACCGAGCACCTGGGTAACGAGTACCCCCAAGCTGCCAGGTGAATGCGAATCGAAGCACTCCGTGTCGGTCAACACCCGGCGCGCGATGATGGCATCGCTGACGATGTGACCCACGCCTGGAAAACGCACGATCGTGCCGAGGTGACCGGCGAGCCCCAGCACCGCGAACGACAGCGGCCGGTTGAGCGCATAGACAAGCAGTTCGTGCCATTGTGCTTTGTCCATACCTGTGTTCAAGGGAGCCGCCGTCGGAACACCATGACCGCCGCTAGCAGCGCGCTCGCCGCAATCGCCGCCACCGGCAGCGTCCGTGCATGAACAAAGGCGGCGTCCTGCCCCCGCAGCATTACCCCGCGCGCCACCTCAGTGTAGTAAGTGAGCGGGAACAACGCCCCAAGGCGTTGCGCCCACCACGGCATATTCACGAAGGGAAAGAGAAAACCCGAGAGCAGCATGGAGGGTAGGTAAATCAAGACAGATCCCTGCACGGCCTGAAGCTGGCTGCCAGCCGCAGCCGAAATGGTCAGCCCGATCATCAAATGGGCAAAGATGAACATTACCAGGAAGAGCCCGAACGCCGGCATGTCGCCACGCAGTGGCAAGCCGAATAGCACGCGGCAGCAGCCGATGACGAGTGTCGCCTGCGCGCAGCCTAGCAACTGGTACGGCAGAGCCTTGCCGACGATAGCCTCCAAGGCGTTGACCGGAGTCGAAAGCATCGCCTCCCAGGTGCCCCGCTCGCGTTCGCGCACGATGGACAGCGCCCCGAGCATGAGCATAGAAATCATTACAACCACGCCCGAAAGCGCCGGGGTCAGGATCCACTCGTTGCGGCTTTGCGGATTGTAAAGTCGCTCGACGCGCACTTCCGTCTGCGGCACGAAGTCCGGGTCCGCAACCTGCCGCCAGTAGAGAGATTCGAGCTTACTTAGCGCCGGGTTGGAACGGACGGGGTCGCTGTCGTCGGCGTAGACTGTTATGGCCACCGCACCGGTCGAGGCGCTCGGAGGATGAACGACGATGGCGACCAGCGCCTCTTGACGGCGCAATCGGGCGAGGGCTTCTTCCTCGGACAAACCATCGGCCACCACTCGAAAATCGCCGGATTTCTCGAGCAGCTGGAGCGCGCCCGGGTCTTTATCCGCGCGGGCGAGGACCACCGAGGCGGCACTGCCGAGGGGCCGGAGGGCGTAGCCGAAAAGTGCGACCTGCAAGGCAGGAACGATCAGAATCATCACTAGGATGACCGGGTCGCGTCGAATGGCGAGGCTCTCCAGCCAAGCGAGGGTCAGCGTCCGGACCACGGACTGATGCCAGCGGCAATTAAGAGGGTTCATGCGGCGACGAGTGGACGGCGGCTGACGAAAACGGAAACAGCATCCTCAAGGGTCGGGTCCGCCGCTTGCGAGGACAGGTTCCGATCCTGCAACCAGCGCAGCGCAGCCGTCGGGATCTCCCCACGAAAGACCAGATCGCATTGCCGTGCACCCCAGCGCACGACAGCCACCCCGGGCAGGTTTGCGCGCGCCGATGCTGAATCCAGACCGGCGGTAGGAACGCGGACCACAACCGCGGCGCTACGCCGAATCACATCCTCCACCGCGCCGTCAGCCACGATTTCTCCCTCCACAAACACACCGATCACATCGCAGCGGTTGGCCTCGCTCAGGTCGTGGGTGCTGACGAGCACCGTCACTCCTGCCGCCGCGAGTTCGGCCACAGACGCCCAGAGCTGTTGGCTGGTTGGGAGGTCAAGGCCGGCGGTTGGCTCATCGAGCAGCAAAAGGCGCGGAGAGGGCACAAGGGCGGCAGCGAACTGCACCCGGCGCATCCAGCCTCCGGAGAGGCGTCCCACACGCTCGCGCGCGAAACGCTCCAGACCGTATTCGTCGAGCAGTCGCGCGACTCGCCGCCGAGGATCAGCCACACTGTAAACTCGCGCGCGGGCCAGTAGGTTCTCCTCCACTGTGAGATCACGGTAGAGCGAATGGTGCTGGGTCATATAGCCGACCCGCGCGCGCAGCCAGTCCGGATGTGCGCGCAGGTCAACGCCCAGCACTCGGCCCGAGCCTGCATCGGCGGGCAACAGCCCGGCGAGGATACGCAAGGCGGTAGTCTTGCCGCCGCCGTTTGCTCCCACTGCGCCGTAAATTTGCCCGCGATCCAGCCGCAAAGAGAAGTCCGCCAACGCGACCTTGGCACCGAAATTTTTGCCCAGTCCTGATATATCAACGGGCACAGCGGCGTCTGCATCGGTGGGTTCAGGCGTGTTCATAGATGAAACCGCCGAAGCTGTAGTTCGTCGATTCGGCTCCCAGCACGAGCAGACATTGCCCGGCGGTGAGAATGTTTCGGCGAGCCTCGTCCAGCGCCAGCCAGATGGCGGCAGAGCCGGTGTTGCCCACGCGATCGGCGTGGACGATGACACGCGCCTTTGCCGGCAGGTGGGGTGCGAGCAGCGTGTCCATGCGGCCGTTCGCCTGATGGGGCAGCACGTAGTTCATCGCGGTCAGGTCGATGCCCTGCGCCTGCGCCGAGGCTAACGCGGCCTGGAAGAGCGCGCCGCCGTGTTCGCGCACTAAGGCGGTTGCGTGGTCGAACTCCGCCCTGGCGTCCGGCGGGCGTGGCGCCTGCGAACCTCCCGTCCTGAGGCGCAAACCCGGAGGAAGCCCGGTTTCGAGGCGTCCGTGATAGAGGCGTGACAGGCGCGGGGTGCGCGTGTGGGTCTGTTCTCCAGAAAGGATGATGGCTCCTGCGCCGTCTCCCATCTGGACGAAGTTGACGAGCTGCGCCGAATCTTCCGCTGCGCGCATCGGGTCGAAAAACACCGACCCCGTTTCCGATCCCACCACGGCGATAGGCCGCCCGCCACCCGCCGCGCAAAGGCCCGCCGCGAACAGCGTCGCGTTGACAAAGCCCGTGCAGGCTTGGCGGAACTCGGCGACTGGGCCTCGATACCCCAACAGGGAGGCCACGCGTGAGACGTTACTGGGCAATAGCTCGTCCGGAGTTGTAGTGTGCCCGATAAGGTATGCCAGATCACTTGCTAGCAACCCGGCCTGATTGAGTGCTCTCCGCACCGCGCGGGCGGCCAGGTCCGCGTTGCCGTCTCCCGGCCGCGTGCCTTCCTGGCAGGCGGCGAAATCGCGCGCCAAGTGCCGGCGGCGGATGTTCAAGCGCCGCTCCATTTTCAGCGCCCGGCGGGTGAGGTCCACACCGAAACGCTCGGCGATTCGCTCGGCCAGCTCGCGGGTAGTCACGGCCTCGCCAGGCAAGGCCGACGCCGTCCCCGAGACGGCCAATGTACGTGAGTCCAACCAGGTGTTAGGCACGATGTCCATGGGCGGGGCGTTTCCCTTCAAATACGCCGTGCCGGTACGCGCAGAAGAGCGCGCCACAAAGCGTCCGGGTCCACCTCCAGGGTCTCCAGCGCGTCCGCCCGCTGAAAGATCATGTCGACCAGACCTTCGCGGGTGCGCGCCACATGTTCCGTCCCGGCGCGACGCGGCCCGAGTTCCCGGGCGATGCGTCCAGAGTCACGCACGTGCCCGACCTCATCGTGCAGGATCCGTCCGAGGATGGCGGCCACGGTGGAATTGCGGCCAACCGGCCGGCCCTCCCCGCGCAGGGCTGAAAGGACGATGCAGACGCCGGAATCAAGTGCGTAAATCTGGGTGAGGTGGACAAAGGCATCCCGCGTGCCGAGCGCGCGATAAAACCCTTTGAGCCGATCTAGCAGCGCCCCGTCGGAGCGCGGTGTCGGTAACGCGAGCCGCAAGCCGCCTAACAACTCGTCGTGACACGCCTCCTCCCGGGCGATCCTTGCCGCACAGGCCGCCGCCGCTTCCTGCAGGGCAGCGTGGCGGGACAATCGCTCGAAAGCGAACACGGCCGATTCCTCGCCGCAGCAAAGCACCTGTAACAACTCCGCCACGGCCTCGGCCACATTGCCGGAGAGCTCCTGCTCCAGAGCGATTCGCACCGACTGCGGGCGGCCCCGCCGCCGAAAGCAGACGTGGGACGGTCGCAACACATAAGGTTCCATGGCAATGCTCTTAGAGGGGACGCCGCGGGATAATACGCCAGTTGGCGTCACCATTTTTGATGTGTCCTGCCGGGTCTCTTAGCCAGAGGGTTTGCGCGAGGAAGTTGGCGTTCAGGTAAAGTTTCCCGTCCACGATTTTCCACTGCTTAGGATCGATATCCACGATGTCCCCTTGCGCTACCGCATAAGCACAGTATCCGCCATACTGGGGCGCGTACCTGGCCGCTTCACGCATAAAGGCCGCTCGATGTTCGGGCGAAGCGAACTGCCATGTAGCGCCCTGCCATTGGTAGGATTCATTTGCAGTCCCCTTGACCGGCCTGCCGTCAGAGAAGTAAGCCACCACGTCGTAGCCCTTCACGGCGAGTCCATTTTTGTTATTCAGCTCGGCAACAGGCGCGCGCGCAGCGATTTGGTCTGGCGAGGCCGCGCGGGCCGAGGGGTGGCCAACCGACCAACCCGCGAGTAGGAGGGCAGCCAACACGCACCACCGGACGAAATTTCTGAGCTGGCGGGCTGAGGCCGGGGCTTGCTGATGACGAACGTTAATGCGTTTCATAAGTGGGTGAATGATCTTGGCAAAAGTGAAGGATTCAGACTGCGAAGACAGCGCCTCACGCGTTCCGTCGAGCGACGCTTGGGACACCAGCGGACTCCAACGGTTTCGTTCGACGGCACAAGCTGCAGGCATCGAGCCGCGCGGCGTGGTCCACGGTGATGAGAGGCACCTCAGCCGCTACTAATTCCAAAAAATGATTCTCAGGCGAATCGCTGTCGCGCATTTGACCACTTGATCGTGTTATTGGCCAACGCTTACCCAACGATATCCTTTTGTGGCGAGATCGTCATACTTGTCTGCGAACGCAAATGGTGTAAGCCAAATGGCAACAGCCCCGATACATAGATTTCTTAGTACTTTCATAAACCCCCACGCCGCTGATCGCGACGCCTTATAGGATTTGTCGCGAGGAGTTGGAAAACCTTACAATTGCCACGAGGTGCAGCGCGCTGGCACATCCAGTAAATCCCAGCATGCAGGTAGCCGGGACCATGAAGAGTGTTTCTTCTGGTGACTTTTTTCGCCGCCCCAGTGCCACGCGCGCTAGTCTTAAATTGCAAACAAGCAACTTTTTTTCTTTTCGGCACATTCCTCCGATTCAGCGACCGATTATCGCGTTTCGGGACAGAAGCCCCTGACTACCGATCCGCTCGAAAGTTTTGTTATAAAAGGCAACCAGGTTTCGATGTGAGGAACAAGAAAGGTTAAGCGACACGGCTTTCTGAGCTCTTTGGAATCAGCTGCGGCGCAGCCCACGAACGCCGAAAGACGTTGTGATTGGTTTAGATATAGGACCGCAACCAATGTCCGGTGCTGCCTGACACCGCAAAGGGACTGTGAACAGACTGATGCGGTCTGCGGCGGTGGCACTCTTGTCTTCTTCGGCGCCCAGTAGCGATGCACCGAAAACACTTCCAATCCCCACGGCTAGTACCGACAATTTAATAGTAGGGTTTAACATAGTTTTCATCAGCATTGGTTCGTGTACGGAAAATGTTATAATCCGCGCCGAGCGACCACGAGTGCCGAAGGTCATCGAATTTGAGCATGACTTTCGGCATCTCTAGCAAGGCCGATTTTCGTTGTTCCCATCCAAGGGAACCATATTGTCTTTCAGTGCTTCCTTACTTGGTCGCTCGCGGGTCTACAGCTATTTGTCTGGCTCTTCCAAACACCGATGCTATTACACCAGCCGCGTTATCAACTATGGTTGGCCTGTTTTTTTATCTTCGGCGTTACATTCGGCCCTACGCCGTGGAATGAGAGAACTGGCCGCCGGCACCGGATTCAGTTGACCCTGCTGGCCGTTCAGGCTGCCACTGCCCTGGTGATGCTTGTGCTCGTTTGCAGCGGCCATGAAGGGGCCCTGCTAGTTCTTGTCGCCGCCCAACTCGGCTGGTTCATGTCGCTTCGATATGCACTCCTTTGGGCCGTGATACAGGCGGTGTTGATGGGCGCCATTCTCGCATTGGGATGGCCGCTGGCTTCGATACCATCCCTGATGGCGACTTACGTGGCGTTTCAAGTACTTGCCCTGTTTAGCTGTTTTCTTGCAGCAAGCGAAGCAGGCGCGCGCTCTGAACTCGCCCGCGTAAACCGCGAGCTGCGGGCGACCGGCGAGCTGCTGGCGAATACCAGCCGCATGGCTGAGCGCGAGCGGATCTCGCGCGAGTTGCATGACGCCCTCGGGCATCATCTGACCGCTCTCAGCCTGAATTTGGAAGCCGCGAGCCACATGGCTCGAGACAATACTTTGGTACAAATACAGAGGGCGCAGTCGGTGACGAAACTGCTGCTATCCGACCTGAGAGACGTTGTCAGCGCTTTGAGAGGCGAAGATCCAATCGAGCTCGCTCAGGCGTTGAGAACACTTGTGGCGGGTGTTTCTGCGCCGCAGATTCACCTGGTTATGGCCGACAACCTGGCGATTGATGACCCGATGCGGGCGCACGCAGTTCTCCGATGTGTCCAAGAGATTATTACTAACGTAATTCGGCATGCAGCGGCCAGACACCTTTGGATCGAGCTGGCGCGAACAGACGGCGGCATCGCGATACGAGCCAAGGACGACGGCCGCGGTGCAAAGGAGGTGCGGCCCGGGCATGGCTTGACTGGCATGCGTGAACGGCTAGAGCAGGTCGGAGGTACGCTGCGGTTCGAAACCCAGCCCGCCAAAGGCTTTCGCCTCGAGGCTTGGATGCCCGGCTCCGGAGGCCTAGCATGATCAGAGTCTGCCTGGTCGAAGACCAAACACTAGTGCGCCAGGGAATTCAAACGTTACTGGAACTGGTCGACGACATCGATGTAGTAGGGGAGGCGAAAGACGGCGACGAAGCACTCCGAGTCATTCCCGCAGCGAAACCTGACGTGGTACTCCTCGACATGTGCCTACCAAAACGAAATGGGCTCGAAGTTTTGAAAGAGCTGAAACAATCCGGGTCCCTTCCGCCGACGCTGATCCTAACGACCTTCGATGAGGACAAATTCATAATTGGTGGGCTACAGGCTGGAGCTAAAGGATATCTCCTCAAAGACGTTTCACTGGATCAATTGACGAGCGGGATTCGGACGCTGGCTAGCGGAGGCACGCTTGTGCACCCCGCAATGACTCAACGCCTGCTGAACAACATCGCTCGCATTCGTTGCGATTTTCCGAGCACCGAGACGCCGGAACGACTCACCTGGCGCGAAACAGAAATTCTCCGCCTGGTAGCGTGCGGTTACAATAATCGCGAAGTCAGTGAGGCGCTTGCAATCGCGGAAGGCACGGTGAAAAATTATATTTCGGGCATCCTGTGGAAAATGGGCGTCAGAGACCGGACCAGGGCTGTATTGAAGGCGCTTGAGGCAGGTTATTTGTAATGTCTGGGCGATGAATAGACTCTAGCTCGACCAATTCTCGATTGTCGCTTCAGAGTTCTGGGACTTGCCAGTCACACGTGAAGCACGCGATTACGCACCGCGCGAATAAAACCCGTGGTTGATGCCTCTCACACAGTGATGAGTACGCTTTTGCGAAGACTCGACACTGCCGGCTGGAATCGCGTACACACGGCCATTACAGCAGCTCTCGGCATCGGCTGGTTGCTGGATGCCTTTGAAGTCACGATCGTCAACAACGTTATAAGTGCGCTCCGCGACCTCTGGCGCCTCACCAATCTCGAGGCCTCGTGGATTCTTAGTATTTGGTTCGTTGGAATTATGGTTGGCGCATACTCGTTCGGTTATTTGGCCGACCGTTTCGGTCGCAGGCGCCTGTTCCTGCTCACATTGCTGCTCTACGGTCTATTCACCTTCCTAACCGCGTTTGCCTGGGGTTACGGATCTTTTATGGTGTTGCGCTTGTTAACGGCGGTGGGTGTCGGTGCGGAGTACGCTGCTATCAACGCAGCAATTAGCGAGTTCATTCCGGCGCGCCATCGTGGGAAGACTAACGCCACCGTAATGAATTTTTGGTCGCTGGGGGCCATCTTAGCTGCATTAGTGACATTATGTCTGCTCAATAATTTGCCGCCTGACGTGGGATGGCGCGCGGCCTTTGGCTTCGGCGCGGTCATCGCGCTCTGCGCGGGGTTGGTGCGCCGTTACATTCCCGAATCGCCCCGCTGGCTATTAGCACGGGGCAAAGCAGAGGCCGCTGAGGCTGTCGTTGAAAACATAGAGAAAGGGCGCTTCGAGAATCCTGCCAAAGGTTCGATCGGATTCGTTCTGGGCACTGCGTCAGCGGAAAAGCATAATGGCTTCTGGCGACAGAGTCATGAATTAGTCACCCGTTATCCCGGCCGCACCGCGCTAGGCTGCCTTCTGGATTTCTCAGAGGCAGCTGGTTACTACGGCTTATTCGCTTTCCTAGCATTATTCATCCTACCGGCGGTTGCTGTGCCTTCCCAGTTCGTTCCCTGGTTTTATTTGATTGGCAATATCGGAGCCCTGGCCGGTGGTATCGCGGCCGCCATCTTGCTTGATAAAATTGGGCGCAAAATCACTGTCCCTGCGTTTTACGCCTTGGCAGCGTTCGGGGTCCTTCTGCTCGCCGCCGCAACTTATACACGTGATTGGCACTGGGTTTTGGCTGCTTTTACCTTAGCTAACCTGTTTGCCACCGGCAGCTGGGTTTCGGCCTATCCAACTTTCTCGGAAATTTTTCCGACCCATTTGCGTTCGACGGGCATCGGTTTGTCAGTCGCTGTGGGTCGCATCGGCGCTTTCTTCGCCCCTCTTGCCTTGACGATAGTAGCGAATTCGGCAGGAGTGTTCGCCGCACTAGTGCTGCTCGCAGCTTTCTGGCTCATTGGCGTTATCGCAATGATACCTTGGTATTTTCGTGGTGTAGAGGGGAGAGGCATGTCTCTTGAGGCGTTGGTGAGTTGAGCAGCGTTCATTTCGGATGAGGCGAATAAAAGGCGGCCGCCATGCCTCTTATTAAAAAGGCGCCTTTTCGCTGCAGAACCATCCACAGCATCAGCTTATGTTCGGTTTGACATTGACGATCTGCGACAAGCGGGTGTCTGGTATTCCTCTTGTGCAACCGCGACGAGCCTTTGCGTCTGTGGTCGTTGTTGCCTTGGTGTTGGTAGGACAAGCCTTGGTGAACGAGGGGACAGGGCTGTTGGCTGGTACGAAGGATTCTGTCAGTTGGGACGCTGTCTTTGCTTGGATCCAGCGCGATTGGCCAGAAGTGCCACAGATGAGCACCGACGAACTCGCTCAGCGGGTGGCGGCCGGCAATGGGGCGACACCGCTGCTCATTGATGTACGCACTCGCCAGGAATACGAAGTCAGCCACTTACCCGGAGCCGTCTGGGCGGAAACACGAAGCGAGATAGCCGCTGCCCTGCACACAGCGTCGGGCCAGCAAGCAGTCGTGCTTTACTGCTCTGTGGGTGTGCGATCTTCCAAGGCAGCGGCGGAGCTCGTACGGTCGGGGCGAGCTAATATCTTTAACTTGAAAGGCTCGATCTTCTGGTGGGCGAACGAAGGTCGACCGTTGATCGCGAATGATCGTGCGGCAAACGTAGTACATCCGTACAATGAAAAGTGGGGCGTTTTGCTTAAGCCACAACTGCGCGCCGGTGGTCTAAACTGATTACTTTGAGGAGCCGGATCGCACCCACCTAGGCCGCGAACCGGCTCGCTTCCCTCCTTAGACTGAATTCAATTCGCCACCCCTGATCCGGGCAACCAGATCATTCCAGGCCGCATGACTCAACGTGACGGCGTTCTGGTTTTCTCCAATGCGCACGCTCGTGTCGTCTATCTCGACCGACGGGCAGTGATCGCAGTCAGGACAAAGCGTGATCTTAATGGGCTCCATTTGCATCACCTCCTTTCATACCAGAGGCTACGCCTTGAATCATAGTTTAAGGTCAAGCCCATGCTAACCATTGGAAACGTAGCCAAGCGTAGCGGCCTTAACGCCTCGGCGATTAGGTATTACGAACGGCAGGGCCTTCTACGACCATCGCGCCTCCAGAACGGGTATAGGGACTACGACGAAGATGCAGTCAAAGCGTTGCACTTCTTGTCTCAGGCTAAGGCCCTGGGCATTACACTCAAGGAGATCAAACAGCTCCTGGAGCCAAGCCGCGATGGACGACGGCCGTGCAAGGCCGTCCGCGAACTGGCGCACCAGCATCTATCCGAAATAGATTTAAAGATTCGCCAACTTCGTTCGCTACGGCACACACTCCGCAAGCTGTTGTCAGATCGTGCAACGGCCGTCAGCGATGATCTGTGCCCGTTAATCTCGTCCGCGGCAAACCGAGTAACTACTTCAGCTCCTAGTGCACTAAGTCAGTGACTGGGGTAGTGGCGCTGCTGCGTATTTTGGCTGGATGCGCGAAGCGAAGAGGGAGAATACCCGCTGTGGTCTTTGACCGATGAGCGACAAAGCAGCCGGCCAAAAGACGCGCAGCCCAAATGGTTGCGATGAAAATGGGCCGGCGGCTGCGTTGCTCCTCAGTAACGTATCGATTCAGATATGCTCCTTCGTCGCGTCTTGCCGGCGGCCCATTTTGATCGCAACGCCACTACCCCAGTCACTGACTTGGTGCACTAGTCAATAACGTCTTGGTTTGCCGGACAAAGCTCCGTAGTCAGCGGGAGACCATGTCGTGTGTTGCCCGCTGTGGTGGGGTAGTAGCGGCGATATAAAATGTCCGTAATCTGTGCGCCCTCTCGTCGTCGGAGTCGATAGATGGCCGTTAACGCCATGACAGTGACGAAACGTTTGAACCAGTTTTCTTGCCGCCAGCGCCGATCGGAGCAAACTAAACCCTGGCCGAGATAAAGCGTCGGCCCCGCTATCCGCAAACGGAGACTTAGTTCGACGTCTTCCATTAACGGAAGATTGGGAAAACCTCCACCGCCCATGATTGCGGCTCGGCGAAAGAACTGTCCCTGGTCGCCGAACGATAACCCGAGAAACACTGCCCGGATTTCGTTGAGACATTCGATCACGCAGAGGCTCGGAGTATCGCGGCCAAAGCGTTGGCCGACGGCGCCGCCGATTGCCTCGGCCCGAGCGTTCAGAGCCGCGATTATTCGGGAGCCGGCATCGGGCAAAAGTTCGGAGTCGGCGTGCAGAACCAGAACAACGTCTGATCGCGCCGCAGCGACTCCGGCGGCAATTTGACGGCCGCGGCCGGCTGCACTCGAAATGACGGTCGCGCCTGACCGCGCCCCGATCTCGCGGGTTCCATCGATTGAAGCGCCATCAACAACAATTACCTCATCGGGGAGTGGCGACATTAGCGCGATCGAACGAAGGCAGGTTGAGAGCGTGCTTGATTCGTTTAGCGTTGGCACAACGACTGCCAACGAGCCAACCTTCGGAGGCATTCCGAAACGCCTGAGCGAAACAAGCGATGGCAGGACGAGGATCGTTTCACGGACGAGGAGAACCCCGAACGTTGTCCAAAGTACAGTCTGTCCCCAGAATGGCATCGACCACTCGGGTGTAAGCTCCACAAGGAAATACAACGTCACTGTACCGCTAAGCGTGATCCAAGCCAGGGACGGGAAAAGCGGGACGAATACCAGGGCCCACGAAACATACCAGTAATGGACAATCGGCGACAGCACGATGAGTCCGCCAAGCACGAAGAAAGCCGACCGCCACAAATCGGTCTCCAGAAATGTTACCAGGGCGATCCATAGGATTAACAGTACCGCACAAAGGATAGCGGCAATCGTACGATTACCCAAGGCCATCGATAGAAGCGCGTGGGTCGATCCGTTAAACCCAAAGTCTGCGCCGAAATGATGAACCCCGGAAAGCCAGGCATTGATATCAGCCGAATACGGCAGAAACGGCAGCAGCGCGATCGCCGCACCGACCCAGCCGGTGCGCCAACCGCCGCTTCGGGCGAAGAGTGGCGCCAGCAACACGGCCACCAGCTTTGTCTGCACGGCCAAGCCCAGCGCAATCCAACTCCACACCGTGTGGCGGCGCTCGCGCAGCCAGAGAGCGAGCAAAACCAAGAAGATGAGCATCGCGTCAAAGTGGCCTTCAGCGGAAAATCCAATCAGCGGAACTGGGTTAAAGGCGTAAAGGCCGGCTAATCGCAGTGGCTGTGAACGGGCGGCAAGCATTGCGAGGAGGAGTGCAACCGATCCCAGATCAAGAATGATAAATGCCGCCTTTAACGCCGCCGGGTGATACCAGAGGGCGCCGATGGCGGCAAACGTCCATTCGGCGACGGGCGGATAGATGGTCCGCAAGTCTTTCTCATTCATTCCCGCCCAGTAGGCGTCACGTTGATCGGCCCACTCCGGAGCTGAAGCAAGAAGTGCGTATGGGTCGTACCCTTCTCTAATCAACCGGCCTTCCCACAAGTAGCGATTCACATCGGAGTCAACCGGGTGAGGAGCCAGCGCCAGGCGCACCACTAATGCAAGGAGCAGAATTCCGGCGGCTTGAATGCGGGGCCGACCGGTTCGCGGCCAGCTAAACGTCACGGCCAAACACGCCGGTAGCAGTAGAAAAAATGTCACGGTCCGCCAAGTAGGATTTCCATGAATCTGCGGGAGTTGGCCGATCGCAACGCAGAGTATCAGGAGGCCTATCACGGCCAGTAGAAAGAACGAATGCCGCCAGCCGAAACGCGGACCGCGATTCACCTTCAGCCTCCCGAAGCCGCCCCGTGGTGGGGCGACCCCTCACATTCGAATGTCGAAAAATGGCCTTTCACAGGACAGGCACTCCTACCGCTGATATCCTTTTTTGAGTTTCGATGACGCAGAAATATTCCGAGAGCTAATATAAACCGCGAGCTCGCTCCTTAGCCGGAAGGACTTCACTGCATGTGGTCCACCAACCTGTCCGGATTGTCTCGATAAATTCTTCAGGCAATCCTTCGGAAGCCATCTCGAAAGCCAAGCGCTCGAAGTCGTAACCCAATCGAACGAAATCGACTTTAAGCTGGCAAGCGTTCTTAGCCTTCTCATCGCTCCCGGCGTTCTCCGACTTCGCTCTGTCGTCCGAAACTCCAGAAGCTTCGTCGGACAAGCCGGCGTTCTCGGCGTTGATGATGGTGTACACTACCGTTGCCTGACCATCGTTGGGCGGCCGGCCGATGGCGCCGCAGTTAATGAAGTGTTTGCCTGGCGACGTTTCTCTGTGCCAGTGCAGCCCGGTGTGTGTTCCCACAATAATATCGGTGTTGTACTTCTCGAATAACCAATTCAGAAACGCATCGGACGTAGTGGTTTCCCATAGAAACTCGTTCATTTTCCTGGGTGATCCGTGGCAAAGTAAGATCCGGTATGGTCCGAGTCGGATTCGAATCTCCGGCGATAATTTCTGCAACCAGGCTTTGTTGTCGTTGCTCGTGTGCTGAAAAGTGTAGTCGTAAGAGAGCTTCGCAAAATAGTTATCGCGCGGATCGGTATAACCGCATTGGCAGTCCGCCAGTCCATTGCCGATCGAGTTGTCATAATTCCCTTGGACGATCGGAATCCTGGTCTCGCGCAGAATCTGGCAAACTCGATCGGGGAACGGGCCGAACGCACCCAGATCGCCGAGGCAATACAGGCGATGGACGCCGCGCCTTTCTGCGTCTTCGAGGAGAGCCTCTAGAGCGAGATAGTTGCTATATACTCCACCGAAAAGGCCGACGCATTGCGGGCGGTTGGGGTTCTGCGATTTTGGACTGTGTGAATTGGTTCCATGCACGGTGAATCAGATCGATCTAGGGCGTGATAATCGTGTCTTTTCGAAGCTGGTTGCAGCTGAAGAGGCATTTGAACACAGAGCTCCATATTGGTAGCAGGTCATGCACGCCTGGTGTCTCAGCTCGAACGCCTGTCGTGCAGTGGAAATGCGTTCCCCTAAAATTGAATTGGGTTGATCGACTAGGATCGGACAAACGTGAACGCCCCGGGTGCTGACAATCCGGCTGTTGGAACACATCAGCTGGTTGCAGTCGTAGCCCACCATCATTGAGGTAGTAATGTAATCGTGCTCCGAATAGCCGCGATCGCGCAAGGCTTCCTGGCCGATTCTTAACGATGGTAGAAGCTTGATCCGTGGATACCGGTATCCCACGTTAGCCAGAGAATTTTTGAACCCGTAGAGCTGAGCTTCATCCTGTTCGATTGGCCAGCTGCGCATCGCGGTGATGATCGGCAAAAAGCCCTCATCCAGCAGAAGTTTGATTCCGCGCATGGCGCGCTTAAAGGTGCCGGGTCCACGGATGGGATCGTTAGTCTCGGGTGAAAATCCGTCGATGCTGACCCGCAGTTCGAGGGAATATTTCGAGGAATCTCGCATCGCTGCCAATTCCTTCACCAGCTCGGCATTGAAGAGGGTGGCGTTGGTCAACACCGTGGCTGGACCAATCCGCAGTGTTGCCTCCAGGATTTTGGGAAGATCCGGGTTAATGAATGGTTCGCCTCCGGTAAAATAGAATTCTTTGACACCGATTTGGATCGCTTCTGCCAGATAGGGAAGGATCTGATCGAAACTCATCAACTCGAGGGTGTGATTCTCCGGTGAGCAAGAGATGAAGCAATGGTTACACCGGAGATTGCAAAGAGTTCCTGCGACCTGGAACCAGAGGGTGTCGAGATGGTCGAGTTGCAGTATTGGATGATCAGAATGCATCGGCTGAGCGTTGGTTTTTTGGAGAACCACTCCATGACTATGGGAGGCATCTGGTCGCCCATTTTATTCCGCCTCGTTAGCGCCAGCGAATCCGCCGGAATAACCTTTCACCGTTCTGCATCTTATTACCTAGAAGAACTGTCCTGAAAAGGCGGAAGAACCGGTATCTATGAGACGCACCGGGGATACAGCCTTCGCAGTGAGCGTACATTACGAAGCTCACACAGGTACTCTGCGCGTTAACCTTAAATGGCAAGGCGAGCACGACGTCTCTGCTTTCGATCTGGATCGCCTCGGCAGAGTTGTGCATTCTGAAACTGAGACCGAAGACACGGGCTGGGTGATCATTGAACCCCATAATCAGCCAAACGCCTACGCGGGGGAACTTCTGGTACCTTTCGGGCCGTCGACATTCGAGCCTTCGCTTCCTATTAGCGCTGGTGACACCATCCTTTTAAGAGATAAGGGCCCGACCGTATCGAAGAGTTCGAGCAACTTTACCTGTTTTTTGCATTGTGTGACGGTTTGCGCAAAGCAGAGAGGTTTGGTGACGATGGCAAGGTGCTTTGCTGAAGAGCTGGCTAAATGCTTCCGCGAAAGCGGCGTGACAACCAACACGGCTAACCGGCAAATCTCACACCCTTGGGCAGAGTAACCGCTGATTGCGGGTTAGAGAGCTCTTAAACAGATTAAGCAGCAGAACGGTACCGCGTCTGCGGGACCGTTCTGCTGGCGGAGTTTTTATTGCTCTGTCCAAGCTAATAGCCGTCTCTAGTGCACCAAGTCAGGTGACTTGGTGCACTAGAAGTGGAGAAAGTTTCGGATCCAGTCCCAGATCATTTGGTTTCGGCTGTAATCTCTGCCGTGATCACTCTGATCATTAAGCCCCCAGTTATAAGGCAGATATTCGACTTCGTAATTGCCTGCCGCTACGAAGTCGCGGTATTGCCCCGGCGCATATTCAACGAGGACCTTTCCTACGCCGCCAGGTTTGTCGAAGTCGCCCTTGAACCAGTTGAAGATGCTGGATACCTCGACTTTTTTCTGGTCAGGCAAAAATTGGTTCAAGTCGTCTCGCGCGAGCCATGCTCGGTAGGCGGCATCGATTTGCTGATCAAGCTGCGATGCCGTGTATGCAAAACGCTGCAGCGGCGGACAGCTGCGTGCCGCACAAACCAGCACCGCGTGGGCGCGGTATCCGAGCAGCGGCCGCAGCGTGCTATTTTCGATGTCATCCAGCGACGCTTTACGGCCACCGATGTCGTGACGCTTGGCGTTAAATGAATTCTGAAGCGCCATGATGCTCTCTGTCGGATAATTGGCAAGAATCCAGCGGATCGTAGTGGCGTTGTAAAGGTTGATCAACGAGGCGGCCGCATCGTTGCCGCTCGCCGGTGTCTGGGGTTTTTCGGCGAATTGTTTGAGGTAGCTATCCAGAGCATCGACGTCAGATTGGTTCTTCTTCCAATCGGCGTACGCAACGAGACCGCGATCATTCACGTATTTCTTTAGCAATGTGTCCCAAGTTTCCTGTGCCACATTTGCCGGTACCGCCACTCCTTCGTCCTCGGATCCAAGAACCGGGGTTATAAAAACGGAGAGAGAAGAGACCACGACCAGCAATTTAGTGCATCGAGTCATGGTTGATTTACTTCCGTTTTGCGTAACTCTCGACGGGCGATATATGTAACCCAGACGGTCACCATCACCGTCGCGATGAGCCCGACGCCGAAAAACAGATACTCCCAAGGCGAACGGCCGGAGGTCTGGCCCGCGGCGCCGCTCAAGCCTGCTTTGCCCGCGGCCCCCAGATAAACATAGAGCAGGGTGCCGGGAAGCATGCCAATCCAGCTGGCCAGCACATAGGACCAGAATTTTACTGAGGTTAAACCGTAAAAGTAATTGCTGAGGTTAAATGGAATCAGCGGGCTCAGACGCAGCAGAAAGACCAGCTTAGCGCCTCGTTCGCCGATTGCTCGGTCGATCCGCTTGAATCTCGGGTTGTGAGCTACTCTGTGCTCAATCTGATCGCGGGCCAGATACCGGGCAATCAAAAATGCCAATGCTGCTCCCACCGTCGCGGCGATCGACACAATAACAGTTCCGAGCAGCACGCCGAAGATGAAGCCGGCGCCGATGGTTAGTATGGAGGCGGGGAAGAATAATACCGTGGCAAGAATGTAAACTAAGATGAAGAGGAGAACGCCCCAGACACCGAGATGAGCGACCCAGTAATTGAATCGGGTGAGCCAATCGGTGACAGGCAGAGCTCGCGCTGCGATTAACAACGCGAGTATTACAATTGCCAAACCAATCCATTTCCAGGGAACCGCTCTTTTCGTGGCATAGCGCGCGCCCTCAGCGTCCGGTCCGTTCATGATTTAAAGGTCCATCCCTTGACGTGCAAGTCACCGTGCGTCATGCCCTCTTCGGAAAAAACGCGCCGCGCTTTGGCGAGGGTGTTTGGGTCGGCTCCCACTAGATATCGAAGCGTCAGCGACACATCCACCACTGTCGTAAGCACTTCTCCCCGTGCTTTAAAGCGGCGCGACGAAGAAGTAACGGGTGGGAATAACGTCACTACGCTACCGGCTTTCGCCATTCGCCTTGAAAGATCCAAATCTTCGAACAGATCAAGATCTTGAAAGCCGCCTAACCGCTCGAACGTCTCCCGACGGATAAATATCGCCTGATCACCCAGAAACCATCCTGCCCACCGTGTCCGTAGCCCTGCCAGTAGGCACGTTATCCGCAAGAACCACGAATTTGAATCGTACCTTCGCGCAAATCCGCCGCCGATGATTTGATCCTTCGCGACAGACGATTTGATATGATCGAGCGCTAACGGAGGCAGAACAGTATCGGCATGGAGAAAGAGTAAAACGGATCCATGAGCATGCTGTGCGCCGAAATTCATCTGGTGCGCACGCTGTCTCCGTGAACTAAGTAAAACGTTCGAGGCTCTCTGTTCTGCTAGCTCGCGAGTACCATCCACGCTGCCGGCATCGACTACAATGGTTTCCTTTTGAGCATTGCTATCCGCAACTGAATCAAGCGTCGCAGACAGATAATTGGCCTCGTTGTAAGTTGGGACGACTACAGAAATCATCTGGGTTGATCAAGTCTTCTAGACTTCCTCCTGACTTCCTTCGCTTTCCTCCGATCCGATATTCTGCCGTTCCCGAACGGACGCGGGACCGGGCGGCGAAGCAGCTCTTGAACGCTGGTAAAGCCAGTTGAAAACCCTTTTCACGAATGGGGTTAGCCGTTGTTTATTGTAATAATCGCCAACTTTTCGCGCCAACTCAGCGAAGGTTGGGTAGGCGTGAATGGTGGTGGCAAGTTGACTAACGCCAACGCGATATTTCATCGCTAGCACAAACTCGTGCAACAGGTCGCCGGCGTGCGCCGCTACGATGGTGACACCGAGAATTTTATCGGACCCTTTACCGATTAGCACTTTGATGAAGCCGGCCTCTTCACGCTCTAGAACAGAGCGGTCGAGCTCATCGATTCGTAATTTAATCAGGTCATAACCGATGTTCTGCTGCTTTGCTTCAGTTTCGTTCAGCCCTACCCGCGCGATCTCTGGATCGGTATAGGTGCACCATGGCACTACGGAGTAATCCATTTTTTGGCGCAGCAACTGATACGGCATGAGGATGTTCCTTACTGCCACTCGTGCCTGTGCATCCGCGGTATGCGTGAATTGAAACGGACCCACTATGTCGCCTGCGGCGTAAATGTGCCGCTGAGAGGTTTGCAGGTACGCGTTAACCTCGATCCCTCGCCGGCTGAATCTCACTCCGGCCGCTTCCAGATTTAGGTCTTCTACATTGGGAAGGCGTCCGGCCGACACGAGTAGGCTATCGCTTACGATTCGCTTCGACTCCGCTTCGTGCGCGCCGCGCGGTTTGCGAACCAGCTCAAACTGCACTTTGCCGTCACTAATAGCTACCCGCGTTGCTTGCGACGAGCGAAGCACGCGGATGCCTTCGGTTTCGAGGCGCGTTTCCATCCAATCGGCCACATCACTGTCCTCTTTCGGTAATATTTGGTCGAGCACTTCGATGATGGTGACCTTGACGCCAAGACGGTGCATTACCTGGCCGAGCTCACAGCCGATCGGCCCACCGCCAACAACAATCATGCTGTCTGGCTTTTTACGTAGCTCATCAAAGATCGTCTCGTTGGTGAAGAACGGTACGTCTCCTATTCCCTCGATCGGCGGGATACCAGCACGCGTGCCGGTAGTAATCACGAAATTCTTTGCCCGTAAGCTCTGGCCATTAACTGTGATTTCACGGGGCGAAACAAAGCTCGCTTCGCCGGAGAACACATCGATCCCCAGCGTTTCAAATCGCTCGACTGAGTCGTTGGGCGCTAGTTTAGCCCTCCGCAACCGCATCGATTCGAAGACTTTCTCGAATTGGAATTGCGGCTCCTGCTCATTTAGTCCCCACCTTGAAGCGTGCCGGATGCGATCGATCATGCGTGCAGAAGCGATGAGGGCCTTGCTCGGGACACAGCCGTAGTTGAGGCAATCGCCTCCCATCTTGTTTCGCTCAACCAGCGCGACTCGGCCGCCAAGTCCGGCTGTACCGGCAGCGGTAACTAGTCCGGCGGTACCGGCTCCAATAACGATGACATTATATAGGCCGAGGCCTTTCGGTTCGGGCATAACGAACAATCCGTAAGGACGATTTCCAATGCTCCTAGTGCACCAATATCTCTAAGAGCGCTTGGAACCGAGTTCTATTCCATAGGCGAGATTCGGCCTTCAGTTGCGACGCTGGAATAGCCTTCCCGAGTAACGACTCGAAACATGCGGACTCCGGCTGGATTATCAGCCGTAGCCAACAACAAAGATAGATGCCTGATGTCGCTTGGATACGGGCGATTTGCTGAAGCGGCCTCCTTGTCTTCCACGCCTCCGTCCGCATCCACGAGGGACAAATGTTTCTTCCTTTCGATACAACTGGGAATAATTCCGCGCGGCGGTGCGTTGTCAGTCATAGAGGAATTCCTTGTGCACTTCTGTAGAAATTATCAATGGCTGACCGCAAAAACCTGATGTCCGGAAACGCTAACGACGCTTACGCAGAGGCAATGTTGGGCTGTTTTGAAGCCCTTTATCGGACCGCTTTTCGCCTGATTGGGAATAAGTCGCAAGCCGAAGATCTGGTTCAGGAAACCTACCTGCGCGCTTGGCGGTCACTTACGCAGCTTCATAGCCTTTCGGGGGTCCGGCCCTGGATGTTTCGAATCCTTAGGACGACCTTTGTTGACCAGCTCCGGAGAGAGTCAAGCAGGCCAAAACTGGTGATCGACATCGAGAAAATGTTAGCCGCAGTCGACAAGCTTTCGCCACCGGAGATATTCAACGTCAGAGACCGGGATAAGCTCGATCACCTTGATGAGCTCTTTGACCAGGAGATAGTCAGTGCCATCGCTGAACTTCCGGACGAGGAACGTTTGGCGCTCGTTTTTCAGGCCGTCGGTAACCTCACCTATCGAGAGATAAGCGAAGCGTTGGAATGCCCCATCGGCACCGTGATGTCTCGGCTGCACCGGGCCAAACGCTGGTTACGCCTTCGGCTTGCCGAATACGCCGAAAATTGCGGCTTTATTCGCTCAACTCCAGGAAAGGAGGATCAAAGCGGTGCCAAAGCTTAGTTGCCAAGAAGCCCAAGTCTTGTTGGAGGCTTTCCACGACAATGAGTTGGATAGCGTGAACAGTCTATCGGTACAGGAACACCTGGATGATTGTCCGGAGTGCCGCCGGCACTGGCGCTGGCTTTGCGAGGTCGAGGCAAGTCTTCAAAGACTGAACGAGACAGTGCCTTCGCCAAGCCTAGATTTACGTTCTCGGCTAACGCGACACCCGGTCAGGCAATCCGGTCGTTTGGTGGCGTTTTTTCGCGCACGGAAAAAACTGACCGGAGTGGCCTCGCTCGGTTTGCTCCTCGCGTTGGGCGTTTTCATTATGTTGTCCGAAAGAACCGGCGCCGACGTGATGCTGTTTGTGCGGGATTCGGTGGAAGTGGTGAGAAACGCTGCCCCGCTTGAGTTGCGCAGTTCGAATGCCGAAGAAGTCGAACAATGGTTAAGACAACAAATTGGCTTTGCCCCTACGATTCGAAATCCTTCGGGGTTCAGGCTGGTTGGTGCTCGATCTTGCCATATCAACGGTGAACCTGTCGGCTTTCTGTTGTTCGAGCGCGATAGCCAACGAATCGCCTGCTACGTAAGCCGTTCTTCGAT
>DATFVD010000331.1:0-3369 GCA_035260505.1 Terriglobales bacterium | reverse complement strand
CACCGCCGATATCAGCCGCACCGGCTGCTACATTGACACCTTGAATCCGATTCCGCCGGCATCCCGCGTCCTCGTCCGGATCACCCATCATGACGAAACCTTCGAGGCGGAAGCACAGGTTGTCTACGTGAGCTACGGTCTGGGCATGGGCATGGCCTTCATCACCTGCGAAGGGGATCAGATGGCTCGTCTCGATCGCTGGCTCGCCGAAGCAAGCTACTAACGGCAAACGGGATAAACTCTCAATATGTGGGCGACGGGAGATGCGATACTATTTCCGCTCCAGCTATGAACTCGCCTCTGCTTCGATTTTCACTGCTGCTGCCGCTGGCTCTGTTTCTGGCCAGCGCCCCCGCGCTCGGTCAGGGGCAGGAAGTGGAATCCGGCTACGGCCCCCTGCCGGTCTTTGAATTTCACAGCGGTTTCTGGGTAAATCTCCACCAGTTTCTTTATCGCGAGGCGCGTCTTCGCGAATCTACTCCGGAAGCAAGAGCCGCGGCCGCCGGGCCAGCGCTGAAGCAAACTCCCGTTTCCCTGAGCGCCGCGGAGCAGAAAACCTGGGAACAGGCGATCGCGTATTACCGAGCCAACTATGCGGGCAAAGATCCGCAGATCAATATCGACCTGATTCTGCTGAAGGATCAGCTGGGCGATTTTGAAGACTGCGACGAACTGCTGGGCAGAAAAAAGAGAGTCTGCGACGCGGGACTGCCGGGAAACATCGGGGTAATCCTGGAAGCGGCGGCGCCGGTCTATCGCGCACACTGGTGGGCGAACCAGGATCGCGCAAACCGCCGCTGGGTCGCGCGCGTAGCTCCGCTGATTCGCGAGCAGGGCGTGGGGCTTTCGCAGCGCCTGGCCGACATTTATCAGTCCACGTGGCCGAAAGTAAAGATTCGCGTGGAAGTTTGCGCTTACGCCGGTTCCGCAGGCGCCTTCACGACGCTCGATCCTCTCCGCGTGACAATATCCAGCACCGAACCGCGCAATCAGGCGCCCGATTCGCTGGAGGTTCTCTTCCACGAAGCCTCGCACGGTATCGCCGTCCCGGTGGAGAACGCCATCGCCCGCGAATGCCGGCAGCGCGACAAACCGATCCCGCGCGATCTCTGGCACGCCGTGGTTTTTTACACCACCAGCGAAGTCCTGCGTCCGGTGATGCAAGAGGCTGGGCCGGATCCACAACCCGGCGACATGATTCTTCCCCGCCAGGCAAGCATGTCCCGCATGCCCCCTGATCTCCGGGAAAAATTCACGCAGCGCGGGTGGGAGGAGTACATCCGCCTGCTGAACATTTACTGGCAGCCGTATTTGGACGGCAAGGTGAATTTCGAAGACGCGATAGCCCATCTGGTCTCCGCTGTTTAACTCCTGGACCGGTAGTGGGTCAGTTTCCGGTTAACGCGTCAGGCGTTGACGGACCGCAGAAACCTAATGGCGGTCTAGCAGCGAAATGATATCCCGAAGTCGCTGCGAGAGCTGACCTCGCGCCCTCAGCGCATGATGAAGCCGCCGTCCACCGAGATTGACTGACCAGTTATATAGCTTGCGGTTTTACTGCAAAGCCATAGAACAGCATCAGCGATCTCCTCGGCGCGGCCATACCTGCCCATCGGTACGCTCCTCAGCAATGCGTGGAGAGCTTCGGCCTGGCCAGAGGCGACCATCTGGTCGGACATCGGTGTCCAAATGAGCCCCGGACATACGGCGTTAATCCGAATGCCGCGTGCCGCATATTCGAGAGCCGCGCTCTTGGTCAGTCCAAGGACTCCATGCTTCGCGGCGTGGTAGGTTCCTCGCTCTGGACCTCCCACAAGTCCTCCCAGCGAAGAGCAATTGACGATGGCGCCACTTCCTTGCTTGCGCATCTGTTGAAGCTCGAACTTCATGCAACTCCATACTCCGCGCAGATTGATCGCCATCACCCGGTCGTAATCGTCTCGGGGAGAATCAGCAGTCTCTACAAGGACATTTTGAACACCGGCATTGTTGTAGGCTGCATCGAGGCGCCCGAAAGTGGCAACAGTCTGTGCAACCATTGCCTCCACCTGGCCGTCATCCGAGACGTCGCAGAGGACGGCGAGTGCTTTGTGACCTTGGGCAACGAGTTCGTCGGCCGCAGCACGCGCTGACTTCTCATTCCAGTCCGCCAGCACCACGGCAGCACCTGATTCCGCAAAAGCCTTCGCTGTCGCAAGGCCCAGTCCAGAGCCAGCGCCTGTAACGAGCGCAACTTTGTTTTCAAAAGAGATGTTCATTGAGAGTTCCTAGGACGACCCAACTGGCAGGATAACAGCATCATGCTCGGCCACGACGAGTCAAGTCCTAGTAAGTTCTGATAATCGGAAACCGACCCACTACCTCTGGACCAGTACGTTTGAATGGTAAGGGTCTGTATGTTAGGCTTTCTTTTGCAAACGCAAGCCCGGCCGTAAGCCACGCAAGTCCCAACGCTCATCGACCTTCCCTTCATTCGTCCGTGAAGAGTGAACCGATGGTGAGGTCGTCTCCGCGTGCCGCATTCCGGGGTTAGAGGAAACAGCGCCCATGGCCGCACGACAAGTGGCATCCAAAACCGAAAAAGAGCCCCGCGAGATCAAGCTGGCTCATTCCCCCGATTCCGACGATGCGTTCATGTTTTATGCGCTGGCAACCCACAAGCTGCAGACACCGGGTTACAAATACACGCACATTCTTTCCGACATTCAATCCCTAAACGAAGCCGCGCTGACGGAAACCTATGACGTCACTGCAGTGAGCTTCGCCGCTTATCCTTCGCTGCGCGATAAATACATTTTGCTCGATTGCGGTGCAAGTTTCGGCGAAGGCTACGGCCCAATCGTCGTTTCCACCAAGTCCATGCGCCCGCAGGATCTGAAGGGCAAGCGCGTCGGCGTGCCCGGGCTGAAAACTTCCGCGTATCTTTCGCTGAAACTCTACCAGCCGGATTTTGAAGCCGTAGTGATGCCGTTCGATAAAATCATTGAAGCAGTGAAGAACGAAGTGGTGGAAGCGGGCCTGCTGATTCACGAAGGCCAACTGTTTTTCCCGCAGCTCGGCCTGCACAAAGTGGTCGACCTTGGCATCTGGTGGCAGGAACTGACCAGTCTTCCCTTGCCGCTCGGCGGCAACGCCGTCCGCCGCGCGCTCGGCCCGGATATGGGCCGCCTGATTTCCCGGACGATTCGCGACAGCGTTTCTTACGGACTGGAACATCGCGAAGAGGCGTTGAACTACGCGATGCAGTTTGCGCGCGATATGGACACGGAACTCGCCGACAAATTTGTCGGCATGTACGTCAACAAGTGGACGCTCGGCTACGGCGAAAAGGGCCAGAAAGCCGTCCGCGAACTCATCGAACGCGGCACC
>DATFVD010000330.1:0-3416 GCA_035260505.1 Terriglobales bacterium | reverse complement strand
CCCTGTGCCTGCATGACCTGCCGCGCGATTGCCTGAAGATTGATGGAAGAAGGCCGAGGATCGTTCATAAGCGTCTGAAAAGGCTAACATGATCCCCCGGTTTTTCCCCTGTAGGCCCCTGTGCTCCCAGTGGTTAAGCCTTTGACTTTGGAAGCGAAAGGGTCGTGATATCCTAATGACAGTAGCTGCGTTTCCTCCGATTGGATCGATTTCCGCAGTTCCCTAAACATCATGATTTCAGTCAGCAAAGTGTCCATGCGCTACGGCGCGAAAGTTCTATTTGACGAAGTTTCCACCGGCTTTATTCCGGGGAAGCGCTACGGCCTCACCGGCCCCAACGGGGCGGGCAAATCCACGTTCATGAAGCTTCTGACCGGGGAACTTGATCCGCAGAAGGGAACTGTCGTCCGCCCGCGGAAGCTCGGGGTTCTGAGTCAGGATCAATTCGCGTTCGATAAATATCGCGTAATCGACGCGGTCATCATGGGCAACCGGCGCTTATGGGCCGCGCTCGAAGAACGCGAAATTATCTACGCGAAACATGAGATGACGGACGCGGACGGCATGAAGCTCGGAGAACTCGAAGGCATCGTCGGCGAGGAAGATGGTTACACTGCCGAAAGCGATGCTGCGATTCTGCTGCAGGGTCTCGACATTCCCGACGAGCAGCACGAGCGGAAAATGTCGGAATTGCCGGGCGGACAGAAAGTGCGTGTGCTGCTCGCCCAGGCTTTGTTCGGACATCCGCAGGCGTTGTTGCTCGACGAGCCCACGAACAACCTCGATCTGGATTCGATTCACTGGCTGAAGAATTTCCTCAATCAATATGAGGGCGTGCTGATCGTGATCTCGCACGACCGCCATTTTCTCAATGGCATCTGCACTCATATTGCCGACATCGATTACGAGACGATCATTACTTACACCGGTACATACGACGACATGGTGGTCGCGAAGACGCAGATTCGGTCGCAGATCGAATCGCAAAATGCTCAGCGCGAAAAGAAAATTGACCAGTTGAATGAGTTCATCGCCCGCTTCGCCGCCGGAACCCGCTCCAGTCAGGTGCAGTCGCGGCGCAAGGAAGTTGAGCGCCTGCAGGTCACCGAACTGGCGAGGTCGAATATCCAGCGCCCGTACCTGAAGTTCGAGCAGAAGCGGCCTTCCGGCAAACACATCCTTGAAATTGAAGGTCTTACAAAGTCGTACGACGAGGCCAAAGTGATTTCCGGCTTCACGGCAAGCGTGATCAGAGGAGAGAAGATTGCGCTCATGGGCCGGAATGGCTCCGGCAAGACCACTCTGGTGAACGCATTGCTCGCAAACTCGCCGACGATTTCAGAATCGGAACTGCGAAAGACGAGCGGCTACGATGGGCCTTTCGTCGATGGTGGAAAAGTAATCTGGGGTCACGAAGCGGCGGTAGGTTTTTTCGCTCAGGATCACAAAGCGTTAATCGAGCCTGGAGTCAAAGTTCTGGAGTGGCTCCATCAGTGGGATCCTGCCGCATCCACTGAAGAGATTCGCGGCATACTCGGCCAGATGCTGTTCCCTCGCGATGACGCCGACAAGCGTACCGACATCCTCTCCGGCGGAGAAGCGGCGCGATTGCTCTTTTGCAAACTGATGCTGCAGAAGCCGAACCTGCTCGTGCTCGACGAGCCGACCAACCATTTGGATCTGGAATCGATCAACGCCCTCAACATTTCCCTGCAGCGCTATCCAGGAACGGTATTGCTGGTCACGCATGACGAGGATCTGATTGATGAAGTCGCGACCAGGATTTGGCACTTCGAGGGCACCCATGAAATCACCGATTTCAAAGGCGCATACGGCGAATACCAGGCCGTTCTTGCTTAAACAACTTCTGGCACGATCGCGAAATCGCTACTTACTCTTCGCGCTCTCATGAACGATCGACAGAAGAGGACCTTTCTTAGCCTTTCTCTTTGAGCTTGATTTCTTGCGGGACTTGGAAGAATCCCCGACGATGTCAGCTACGGTAGTGCTCTCTAGTATCTTCGCTGCGGCATCTCGCACCTCCAAAAACACGCCATAGAGCGCGCGATGGTCGGGATCGGTGATAATCAGGCTTCGGAGTTGATCCGCATCTCCAAAGGGCGCGAGTGGCCCGTCAACCAGACGAATGATCTCGCTGAGTTTGATCTCCGCTGGCGCGCGCCGCAACCGGTACCCGCCCTTCGCACCCCGGACGCTCTCCACAATGCGAGCGTTCTTGAGTTCCAGCAAAATCAATTCAAGAAACTTCTCCGGCAGGTCGCTATCCAGGGCGATGTCCCGGATTTTGACAGTCTCATTTCCGTATCGGCGGCCAAGGGTCATTATCGCTTGCAGCGCATAAAGCCCTTTCTGCGAAATCTTCAATCTATGTATCCTTTCGAACTGCTTGGACGTACTCTAGTGCCCCCGCGCTCGCTTTGCAACTGATCTCGTCGCCCAGTGCATGCACAGTCATGTAAGTGCAAAACGTTGCACGTGAAACTCTGGACAGACCGATCCGTGGTTACTTCCAACGGACACTTACTTCCACCGAGTCACCCCAGCCTCGGCGCAAGCATCGAGGTAGTCGGCGACAAGATTCACCGGCAAAGGCCCGTATTCGGCCGACACCGCGTCGCGTATGTCGCCTACGGTGCGTTTCCCATTCACGAAGTTGACGATCTCGTAAGCATAAAGCTCGGACTGGTCACGCACGTTCAGTAGTTGGGTAGCTTCGCTGTTGATCAGCTTGATTTTCGCGTAGCGTTCTTTGCCCAGTCGGGCCAGCAGAACATTATCGTTCTGATAAGTCAGCGGACCGAACTCACCGACGCGGACAGGCAGGCGCTTTGCATCGGGATTGTCGGCCCAGGGAGCCGTGGGCGCCGTTCCTTTTGCTCCGCGCAGCTTCGCCTGCTTGTCGAGCCACTTTTGGAACATAGCGGCTTGATCCGCAAGCGCCTTCGCTCCGTCTGCGTCCGCGTCAGCAGATCCGCGAGTAAATTCGACCATGGAACGCACGGTCTCGCTTTCCCGTTGCAGGGTTTGATTTACCAGGTTGCGCGCTTCGTACCAGGCGACGCCTACCTCGAGTTGAGGATCATCCACCAGTTGCTGTGCTGCTCCGAAGGCCTGGGCTAGGCGAGCTTCGGCCCGTGCAGTTAGGAATGGGAGTAACGTTGGAAGCTGATGTTCGGTGACGCTCGCGTAGACATATCCGGAGGCCGCTCCCAGGAGCGCCACGCGCCGCAACTTCGTGGCATCGATCTGATCGAGGGTGTCGTGGTCGGTGTGGATGTATATGTCCGGCCAATCGCGAAGGTAAAGCGACGGGACCGCGATGGTGGATGAGTCGTAGTCATCATGATCGCTGCCGCTGGAGTAAGGCGTTACGTCTGCGATCAATTCATTGCGCG
>DATFVD010000329.1:0-2996 GCA_035260505.1 Terriglobales bacterium | reverse complement strand
CGACGACGCCGGCGTGTATCTGCTCACGCCCGAGACGGCGCTGGTTCAGACGGTGGATTTTTTCACGCCTGTTGTGGACGACCCCTACACCTTCGGCCAGATCGCCGCGACCAACGCGCTTAGCGACGTTTATGCGATGGGTGGAAAGCCGCTGACTTCGCTGGCCCTAGTCTGTTTTCCTGAAAAGGGTGATCTCGAAATTCTGGAGCGCATTCTGGCCGGCGGTTTGTCGAAGATGATCGAGGCTGGATGCACGGTGGTGGGCGGACACAGCATCCGGGATGAAGAAACGAAATTCGGCTATTCGGTCACGGGAGTGGTTCATCCGAAGCGCGTACTGGCTAATCAGGGTGCGCAACCCGGCGATAAGTTGCTATTCACCAAGGCGCTGGGCACGGGCGTTATTTCTACGGCGATCAAACAAGGCGTCGCGAAGCAGGCGTGGATTGACGCTGCCGTGAAGTCGATGACGACGCTGAATAAGGCTGCGGCAGAGGTGATCACTGCCGGCCCTACGTGGTCTGTGCACGCCCTAACCGACATTACCGGCTTCGGCCTGATCGGCCATGCTCGCGAAATGGCGCGGGCGTCGGACGTCAGCCTTGTCTTCCAGTCCGCGAACATTCCGGTGCTCGAAGGCGCGCTTGATTGCATCCACGCCGGGCACATTCCCGGCGGACTCAAAGCCAACCGCGAATTTGCCGAATGTATGGTCGAATATGAGAGCGGAGTTCCGGAAGATGTAAAAACGCTTCTCTTCGATCCGCAGACTGCCGGCGGATTGTTGATTTCGGTTGCGGGCGATGATTCCGCCGCCCTCACGCGAGCTCTTCGTACCGCCGGCATCCCCGCCGTCGAAATCGGCCAAGTGTTGCCGCGCACGAAGCCATCAATCCGAGTCACCTAGTGGTGATCGCTTCCGCTAACGTGCATTGATCAGCGCCCACATGTGAGCAATGTGATGATCATCGTGCTCCGCTACAAAGTACAGATGGTCGACCAGCCGCATGGGTGTTTTCAGCCGCGGATGGAGAGAGGCGCGAGCGAAAATTGCAGGGTCGATCTTCTCTACCGGGCTCACCAGTCGTGAGCGGGCGCTTCGGAATTGGGCCAGGATCTCGTCGATCGGTCGCTGGTTGTGTTGCGCTTCGTGGGTCTTCCGATTGCTCAGGTCCGCCACGGTAAGCTGTGATGCTTCCGCTATGTAGTCATCGACCCGCGCTAACCATAGAGGTTCGAGGTCCGACAAGTGCCCGGCGTGTTCCTGGGCTGACCACTTGTCATCTTGGTAGGGTTTCCTAACCAGGACATCGGGATCGGCGTTGCGGACGATTTCTTCCAGCCGGGCTGGTGTGCCTCGCAAACGCATGCACAGGTTCGGATGCTGCTCCACGGGAAAGGTGAAGTCAAACTTTCTTTCAAACCAGATCGGCGGCGAATTCATGGTTGCAGGAAAATCACGTCACTCTACAAGATGCCAAAGCAAGCCGAGGCGATGTAATTTGTGGAACGCTTCCGCTTCTCGTAACCTTCTTCGCGGCCCTCGCATCTATACACTGAAATCGACTTCTGCGAAAGGAATACTTGTATGAAAACCCGCAATCTTGGACGTTCCGGTCTCAAAGTCTCTGCCCTTGGACTCGGCTGCATGGGTATGTCGGAGTTTTACTCGGGACGCGATGACGCTGAATCGATCGCGACCATTCACCGCGCGCTCGAACTCGGCATCAATTTTCTCGATACCGCCGACATCTACGGACCTTACAAGAATGAAGAACTCGTCGGGCGAGCGATCAAGGGGAAGCGCGACCAGGTCGTGCTGGCCACAAAGTTCGGGATTGTGCGCGATCCCAGCAACCCCAACGTCCGCGGCGTCAACGGCACGCCCGACTACGTGAAGAAATCCTGCGAAGCGAGTTTGAAACGGCTGGGCGTCGACCACATTGACCTGTATTACCAACATCGCGTCGATCCGGATACGCCGATTGAGGAAACGGTTGGCGCCCTGGCGGAACTGGTCAAGCAAGGCAAGATACGCCACATCGGCTTATCGGAAGCCGGGGTCAAAACTCTGCGCCGAGCCGTAAAGGTGCATCCCATCGCGGCGCTGCAGTCTGAATATTCGCTTTGGACGCGCGATCCGGAAGACGAAATCCTCGAGACTTGTCGCGAACTCGGCATCGGCTTCGTCGCGTACAGCCCGCTTGGGCGCGGGTTTCTTACCGGCCAATTCAAGAAGTTTGAAGATCTGGCGGCCGATGACTACCGCCGTTCCTCACCGCGCTTCCAGGGCGAAAACTTTCAGAAGAATCTGGATCTCGTGAAGAAAGTTGAAGAGATTGCGCGCGAGAAAAGATGCCGGCCATCACAGTTGGCGCTCGCCTGGGTGCTGGCGCAGGGGGATGACATTGTCCCCATCCCCGGCACGAAGCGGCGCAAGTATCTCGAGGAAAATGCCGTGGCGGTGGATTTGAAACTGACTAGGGACGACCTGCGGCGCTTGACCGAGGTCTTTCCCTCCGGCGCGGCAGCGGGATTGCGGTACCCGGAGAACATGATGAGCCGGGTCAATGCGTAATCGGGCAAGCCCTTAGCTGAGCGTTGTAGTGGGCGCCGACGCTGCGGAGCTTCGCTCCGCGGGACAGCCGAGGGCGCCTGTCCCCACGTGAGCCTCATCCGCCCAACAGCTTGTTCGCTTCGGCGTAGGGCACAGCTCCCTTCATCGCGTTATAAGTTCCCGAGGTCTTGAGTTCCTCCGCCATCCTTCGCAACAGGCCGAGCGTTGCACGCATGGGACCCGATCCGACACTCACGCGAGCCACGCCCAGTTTTTCGAGTTCTGGAACCGAGGGTGATCCCGGCACGGCGAGAATGTTGAGCGGACAATCGACGGCTTTCACCAGCCGCCCAATGGTCCCGGCATCTTTGAGGCCGGGGGCGAAGACACAATCGGCGCCCGCCTGGCGAAACGCAACCAGCCGCCGCAAAGCTTCGGA
>DATFVD010000328.1:0-2784 GCA_035260505.1 Terriglobales bacterium | reverse complement strand
GGGAATGTTCCGGCCGGTACTTTGATCTGCTCGCGCTTGACCACGGTGGCGCGGACGATTGTCGTCTTCCCATCGCTGACTGGAAACTCGTAGCGGGCGCCCGGTTGCAGCGCGAGCGACTGCAGGTAGTAGAAGCCGGTGATGACGTCGGTGGCGCAGCCGGCAAGATCATTCTCGACGTGCTTGGTCTCGCTCGTCTTCAGGTTCTTTTCATCAAGCGTGCTTTTTTTGTGCGCGTAATCGAAACGGATCGACGTCTCGCGTTTGTGCGAGCCTTCCTCGCTGTGCTTGAAGATTGAGAGCGAGCAGAAGGTCCGGGGATCGAAGCGCGATTCGAAGCGGTCGTGCACAGGAAAGATGACGTTAACGGCCCCTGAGGATTCGGCGGACGTGGTGACCTTGCGCTCGTTCCCAGCCGGGTCCATTTTCAGGACAGCGGTTCCGGCGGTGATCAGATGCCACTCCACCGAATAAACATAACTCCGCCCGTCCGGAAACAAATAGTTGGGACGGGGAGATGCGATCTGCACGGGAGCAGGGCCAATCGTTGTTATTGCTGTGGGCGCGGCCTGCTGTGCTGACAGCAGGGCTGCAATCAGGAAGATCGTGCAGCCGTGCAGCCCAACAAGAGCCAGCAGACTGCGGATGCATTGCAGGGGCGCGGCATCCGCCGCACTGCAACCCGAATCAGGATAGACGGGCTTCAGCCCCTGAGGTGAACGGCCCATGCTCCACGGCAGACTACCACACCAGCTTGACGACTAGCACGGCCAGCACAACCGCGCATCCAATCGTTGCTTCGTATTCACGGTGCTTCCAGTAGCGCGCGGAGGAGTACGCACTCTGTTGGCTGCCGTATGGAGTAAGTCGCGGCAATATGCGCGGGACATGATGGGCGTAGTCGTCATAGTCGGGGAACGTCTGACGCAGGTAACGTTCTTCGCCAGCGATGACCGGGACATAAATCATGGCGAACATCAGGAGCATGCCCGCGACGATCCACCAGTTTCGTGCTGCGATCGCGAAGCCGGCGGCCAACATCAGCGAGCCGAGGTATAGCGGGTTGCGGGTGTAGGCATAGGGGCCGCTGACGGTGAGCTGCTTGTCTTTTTGCACGTGGCCGGAAGCCAGTCCCCGCAAGGCTAGCCCGGGAAGCATGACTAACGCGCCGGCGATCAGCGAAGCTCTGGTGGGGTGCGCCAGCAATACGAAGACGATCGCAAAAATAAATCCCAAAGGCACGCGGATGCGACGGGCCACGCGCGACCAGGTGTCGCTGGTGGTTGGCGAGGGTTGTGATCCGGATTGTAAAACTCCGCTCATTTTTGTTTTGCAAGACGAGGTTCTGCGACTTACTGCAACAGTTTTCGAGTCGCGACGACGACTTCGTCGACCGTAATTTCGAGCAACCCTTGTTCCGGCTCGCGATGCCGGGTGTGATCGGTCATGCTGCTCGCGCTGCGGAGCACAATCGATCGCGTCCCGAAGGGGCCGTTGCGCGCCGGATTTGTCGGACCAAAAATCGCCACCACCGGAATTTTCAAAGCGGCCGCCAGATGCATCGGTCCGGTATCGCCGCCGAGCAGGAGACGAGCCCGGCGGGTGAGAGCGATCAACTCAGAAACCGAGCAGGAGATTTTTCGCGCAGTCCCTTCGCTTGCGGTTTCCACGGCCACGGCCAGCTCTTCTTCGCCTGGCCCGTAGTTTACGAGCGAACACAATCCATCTTTTGCGAGCTCCTTCGCCACCTGTCCGTAACGCTCGGCCGGCCACCGTTTTGCCCCCCAGCCCGCGCCGGGATTGAGGATCACGAAGTCATTCACATCCGCCGTGAGGCCAGCAATTTTGTTCTCCGCATCCGGGTCCACGGGAAACTCTACTCGAAGCTCCGCCATCGGCGTTGAGATGGTCCGCGTCGAAGTGATCGGTGTTGGGATGATCGCTGCTGCCAGCGCCAGCGCCTGTTCCACCACATGAGAGCCGTTCGGCAACACCTTTCGCGTGTAAAGCATGCTGGCGGCATTTTCCCGTGGTTGTGTGCTCCCATACACGACAGGCGCACCCGACCAGCGTGCCAGCAATGCCGAACGGACCGCGCCCTGGAAATCGATCACCGCGTCGTACTGAATTCCGCGCAATTGACTCAAGCCCACGGCCATCTGCTGCCAGGTGTTGAACGAGAAGGGCGCATGGCGCCATTCCGATGTGTTGACGGAATGGACGCGGTCAACCACCGGGCGCTGCGGAGAGCGCCGCCCCGATCTTGGGTAGCGCAGCGTGCATAGCAGTTCCGCCCAGCGTTCTTCAATCAGCCATCCCAACGTGGCCTGAGGAAAAGCCTGGCGCAGCGCGGCTGCGGCAGGCAACGTGTGAATGATATCTCCCATGGCGCTGAGGCGCACGATGAGCAGGCTATCGAATCGCGGAGCGCCGGCTGCGGAAGAATAAGAGTCGCTCATTCTAGTCGCGGCCCCTCCACTTTCCGCACCGTCTCACGATTTTCGCAGCCCCAGCCGCGAGCGCGCACGAATGATCTCGGTGGCCGAGTGATTCTTGGGATCACCAACAATGACGACGCGGCCTCCACAGGCTTCGACCTCGTCGCGCTCGGGGACGCTCTCCGCCGTGTAGTCCGTGCCCTTAGCATGAAAGTCAGGATGGATTTCGCGAATGATCGCGCGAACGTCCTTTTCCGGGAAAATTACGACGGCGTCAACATCCTCGATCGACGCCAGAATTTCCGCGCGTTCCTCGGCGGGCATCACCGGCCGACCTTCGCCCTTC
>DATFVD010000327.1:0-4940 GCA_035260505.1 Terriglobales bacterium | reverse complement strand
CGTCGTCACCGAGATACGCAAAGCCGGAGGCCGAGCCGACTCAGTAGCGGTCGATCTGGCGACGGCTGATGGGCCTCACAAGCTGGCAAAACTGGCCCGCGGCATCATCGGGGATCGCCTCGACGTTCTTGTTGCCAATGCCGGGATCTCAAAAGCAGCGACCATCGAGGATACCACCACCGAGGATTTCGATAAGCTGTTCGCCGTCAACGTTCGCGCCCCCTTCTTTCTTGTGCAGCAGCTCCTTCCGATCATGTCGAAAGGAAGCAGTATTATTTTCATGTCGTCGCTCGCAGCGCATGCCGTGGTTGGGACGATGCCGGCGTATGCGGCAACCAAAGGCGCCATCGGCACTCTAGTAAAGCATTTCGCCTCGATGCTCGGCACAGATGGTATACGCGTCAATGCCGTCGCTCCCGGTGTCGTCGAAACCGACATGGCGAACTTCACCAAAACGGACGCCGGCCGGGACTTCACATTGGGCATGCAGGCACTCAAGCGCTTGGCGCAGCCCGACGACATCGGTGGTGTTGTCGCCTTCCTAGCATCCGAAGACGCGCGCTGGATCACGGGCGATACCATCCATGTGGATGGCGGCTCAAAACTCTGAATCGAAACAGCGCTCGGGAAAGGCAAGGAGAGCTCCCATAAACCATTCAAAGATCAATATGGCTGGAAAGTCCTCGAGCGGATCGCAGATCCGGTGGGGCTGCTCGCGGAGTTTCAGTAGCGGACGTTCAGCCCATCGTAATTCTGCTCTTCAGCCAGATGATCGGCGCTCTCGTTTTGCAGATCGCCGGGCGCTTGGACCAGTTGCAAACAGATCCGTTTTCATTGCTGCGGATACTGTTAGGGCAGTTAAGGGCGCTTCCTTTAACGTCCGTTGAGGACTCGTGCCGCGGCGCAGACCGATCCAAGGCGAAGGATCCGCATTCTAGACCAAAAGCGAAAAATCGGGAGAACGCGAAATGATACGCATTGAAAAAAAAGGCTCGGTATGGACCGTGATCCACAGCAGGTTCGACGAGGCGCGGAACGCGATGGATCCAGCGAGTGCCGACGCGCTGGTGGACGCTCTGAAGTCGTTTGATTCGGATAGCTCGGCTAGCGTTGCGGTTGTCTGGGGCGAGAGTGGTGCGTTTTGCTCCGGCTGGGATCTTAAGTTCGCCAGCACACTTGCCGACCGCGACCTCTTTCAGCGCAACGTCGTGGATGGGTTGGCGTTTCCCACAGGCGCCAATGCAGCGCCTCGCGGCCCGCTGGGCCCCACCCGCCTCGAACTGTCGAAGCCGGTTATCGCCGCGGTAGAGGGGCCCGCCGTTGCTGGAGGGATGGAGTTGGCGTTGTGGTGCGACATCCGTGTCATGGCCGAAAGCGCGTATTTCGGCGTCTACTGCCGACGCTGGGGAATCCCGCTGCTTGATGGGGGAAGCGTTCGGCTGGCGCGCCTTGTAGGCCAAGGGCGAGCGATGGAAATAATCCTCACGGGTCGAAAGGTTCCTGCCGCCGAAGCGTTGCGTATCGGCATGTGCGAAAAAGTTGTTCCGCCCGGCGAAGCCCGAGCGGCTGCGGAGCAGATGGCGCACGAAATTGCACGCTTTCCTCAGGAAGCGGTGCGAGCCGACCGTCGCTCAGTGCTCGAGACCTACGGCATGCCTGTGCGGGAGGCGTTGAGGCGGGAATGGGTCAATGGCGTTGAGGCTCACTTCAAAGAAGGGGCCACCGGCGCCGGTCGTTTCGCAAGTGGATTGGGTCGCCACGGGGACTTCAGCAAAATCTGATTCCGTGCTCCGGCGGAGGTAGAGCCCCTTGGGTAATTGTCTTTCCGCGCTGGGATTCGACTCTCGTACCGCGGGAACGCTTTTCCGGTCCGCTCGAAACAATGGAGAGATCGATGCTGGCTTACAGTTTGGCACATGGCCCCACGCTGACGCCGTTGATTGAAAGGACAATCGGCGATGTATTTGATGCAGCAGTTGAAAAATGGCCGGCTCGTGAAGCGGTAGTTAGCCGACATGAACGAGAGCGTTACAGCTATCGCGCGCTGCAAGTCGAAGTGAACCGGCTTGCGAGCGCTCTTCTGAACCTTGGTCTTTTACCTGGAGATCGCATCGGCATCTGGTCACACAACAATATCGCGTGGTTGTTGATGCAACTAGCGACAGCAAAGGCAGGCATTATTCTCGTCAATATAAATCCGGCCTATCGCGTCTCCGAGCTCGAATACGCGCTGAACAAGTCGGGCTGCAAGGCCATTGTTACCATGCGTCGGTACAAGAGTAGCGACTATCTCGACATGCTGCTTCAGATTGCGCCCGAGCTGAAGGATGGTTCCGGATCAGCCCCCGCAGGGCTTCCCAGCCTGCGCCATGTCGTTTGGATCGATTCGAGCGCGCAAGAAACTGACGATCCGTTTGACCGGTGTCCTCGGGTGCAACGATTCTCGCAGCTGTTGGCGACCGGACTCGTCGACGACGAACGACTTGTACAGCTGTCCAAATCAATTCAGCCAGTCGATTCGATCAATATCCAATTCACTAGCGGCACAACCGGGTCTCCCAAGGGGGCCACACTGACGCACAGAAACGTCGTGAATAATGGCTTCTTCGTAGGCGAGCGAATGAAACTCACCCATGAGGATAGACTTTGCATTCCAGTGCCGCTCTATCATTGCTTCGGCATGGTAATGGGCAACTTGGCTTGCCTGACACATGGGTCGACGATCGTCTATCCGAATGATGGGTTCGACGCCTTGACTGTTCTCGAGGCCGTTCAGGAAGAGAGATGCACGGCGCTGCACGGCGTACCGACCATGTTCGCTGCGGAGCTCGACCACCCCCGATTTGACGAATTCGACCTCTCTACGCTCCGCACCGGCGTCATGGCAGGAGCACCGTGCCCCATAGCGCTGATGAAGCGCGTGGTGGAAAAGATGCACTTGAGTGAGATCACGATAGCCTACGGAATGACAGAGACCGGCCCGGTAAGTTGCCAAAGCACGATTGACACACCGCTTGATAAGCGAGTTTCGACGGTCGGCACGGTTCACGATCACCTGGAGGTGAAGAGTATCGATGCCTCAACAGGGGAGACGGTGCCCCCCGGCGTCCAGGGAGAGATTTGCACGCGTGGCTACTCCGTGATGCGTGGCTACTGGGACGATGAGGTGAAGACGCATGAAGCGGTCGATAGAGAGGGCTGGATGCACACAGGAGACCTCGGCACAATGAATGCCGATGGATACGTCAATGTTGTGGGAAGAAAAAAGGACCTCGTAATTCGTGGAGGAGAGAACATTTCTCCGGTTGAGATCGAAGAATTCCTTTGTCGACACCCGCGCATTCAGAGCGCCCAGGTGGTTGGCGTGCCGGATAGCAGATACGGCGAAGAACTATGTGCATGCATCGTCACAAGGCCGGGCCACGACCTTAGCGAAGACGAGGTTCGCGATTTCTGCAAAGGCAATATCGCGCACTACAAAGTGCCGAAGTACGTGAAAATTGTCGAAGGATATCCCATGACCGTAACGGGCAAAGTTCAAAAATTCCAACTCCGGGAAGATATGAAAAGGCTGCTGAATTTGAGCGACCAGGAAACCGCCTAATATCCTGCGCGGTGAGGCAATTTACAGCCTAGGCGCCCAAATAACGAACTTCATTCTTTTCTGGAATAAGTTTTGGTCCGGCTTACCGTCTAATACTGCTGGAAGGCAGTGGCTAATACGCGCAATCGGCGAACGCGCGAATAATTTCAATGGGAGGGACGGCGCGATGGAAGGTAATTCAACCACGGATATAAAAAGGCCAATCCCGGCCGCGTTCACCTATGCGGAAAACTATATCGACCTGTATGGCTCGAGGCTCCACTACCTCGATGTCGGCACGGGCGACCCGTTTCTGTTTCTTCACGGCAATCCCACGTGGTCGTATTGCTGGCGAAACGTCATCCCCTATCTTGAACCGCTCGGTCGCTGTATCGCGCCCGACTTCATTGGGTTCGGAAAGTCCGATCACCCCGACATCGAGTACAGGATATTCGATCAAATCCGGTACATCGAGGAATTCGTGGTCCAGCTGGACCTCCGGAATATCACGCTGGTTATCCACGATTGGGGAGCGCTTGTCGGACTCAACCTGGCCCGGCGATTTCCCGAGCGCATTCGTGCCGTCGCGTTCTGTGAGTTCCCGGTCAAGCCACTGGGGACGCTTGAGGAGACTTGGCCGCTCATTGCCGAGGAGTTTGCAAAGTTTCGCTCGCCGGAGCTTGGTCCCGAACTTTTGATGGGGCAGAACCTGATCGTGGAGAGTGCCATTCCGGCCGTTACGGTGCGAAAGCTCAGCGAGGAGGAGATGAACTATTATCGAGCCCCGTTCCCGAATTGGGAATCGCGCCGCGCGATGGCCCGGCTTCCGCGCGATTGGTCCTTTGCTGGCGATCCGATCGACACAGACTGGGTTATCGCCAAGTACAGCGAATGGCTGAAAAGATCCCCTATTCCGAAGCTGTTGATTCATGCGACCCCGGGACTATTTGTGACTCCGGAGAATGCGGTTTGGGCGGCGAGCAACTTTAAGAACATCGATACTCTCGACCTCGGGCCTGGCATCTTCATGCTAATGGAAGATAACCCTCACGAAATGGGGGAGGGTATCGTCAAATGGTTCAAGTCGAAGGTCGCATGACTCTTTGCGTGAATCGGTTCGCGCGGAAAGCCGTATCACGCATGACTGAGGCGCCGTCAGTGACACCCATCGCGCAACAGGATGATGCACAGTGCTTCGGCAAAACCCCCGCGCATCTGCTTCAACCCAACCTGTTGATTGACGGGGCCGCGACTTTCGCGCGGTCGGTCGTGAACAAAGGGGTTTTGGTCTGTTCCGGCCTCGCTCGACTCCCTGTTCCCTTGAAATCGCGCTCCCTGTTTCTCCCTGTTATCGGAT
>DATFVD010000326.1:0-2071 GCA_035260505.1 Terriglobales bacterium | reverse complement strand
CAAAGGATCTCGGCGGCAGTGTTTTGGTGGTCACGCAGATGCAGGAACAGCATGGCCAGGGCGTCCCGCTGAGGTTTATCGAATACGGACAAGAAATCGGCGCCGCGCACGGCCATCAGGGCGCCAGCGTCGCTCACCACTCCAACAAAGTTGATGAGGGCTGGCATGATGCCGCCGAAGATTACGACGAGCACAGCGAGGTACTGGTCTACGTCTTTGAACAACCGGTAAAAGGCCAGCGTGAGGAAAATCAGGATGACCGCGCAAAGCAGGTCGCCAATGATGCCGAAACGGAAGAGCCACTGGTGAGCGGCGATGTTGTTGACCGTCGCGGCCGGGTTCCCATGCACGAAGAGTTTGCTGGGGATATACATGAGGCGCAGCGGGCCGATAAGACAGAGGAGCAGGTACCAGAGTCCGGCGACTCTCCCTGGATTGCGGGTTGAGGTCATGTTGCCTCCCTTGTTGTAAGGGGCCTGGTGAAAGGGTCTACTGGAGAGACGGCGAAGGCGGTCAAAGTGTTTCGCCACAGGAGCAAATGCGGCTCGTGTGGGCGCTCGGCGAGCGCCTTCTGCCTTACGCTTCGAGTCACGACTATTTGCAGGCACGAACGAAATGGACTTTCTGGGGCGACGTGGTAATGCTCAATGGGGCACGCAGTACGTTTGTACCGTCGCAATGGGCTAGCCGAGCTGGGAACATGGAGGGTGAATCTTGCCCCGGGAGCCTCGCGCAATCCCGGCACAAGGGACGACCGAATGTCTTCCGCAGAGGACATGAACTCTTTGGCTACCCCGCGCTCGGCGAGTTCATCGGAGGCGCAACCCGAGGAGTATCCGATGAAGCCGGGGGAAGGCAAGGCATCCCCGTCGAGTCGCAAACCGAGTACAAAAACGAATATGGTCGCGCATGAAGTACAGGTGAAGGTCACCGGAACGCGTCACTCCAAGAGTGCGGGCGAGCGCGAGCTATTTACCGAGGAAACTAACTCAGTTCTAGTTTATGAAAACGGCGGAGTGATCCAGTTATCTGCGGCCGTGGCTCCAGGGCAATTGCTCTTTCTTGCCAATGTGGAATCGAAGCGCGAAGTCGTCGCGCAAGTGAAGCGCAAGCGCACTTACAAGCCGACGAATTGCTATGTGGAATTGGAATTTGCCGAACGTGCTCCTCGCTTCTGGGGCATGGAGTTTTCCGCGGCGGCGGCGTTGCTGCCGAAGGACGCCAAGGATGCGGAAGCTGCCGCGCTGGTGACCTCAGCGTGTGCCGATGAGCCGGGCGAACCGCCTCCTGCGGCAGCCGTCGAGGAAGTGCAGGCGCTAAAGCGGGAAGTGGAAGCACTGAGGGAAGAGGCAGCTGGCGTAGCCGCCACAGGGAAATCCCTGCCGATCGAACACAATTATGTTCCGGCGCAATTGACAGCAGCGGAGCAAGCGCTGCTTCCGACGCCTTCGTTGGATTTTACCGTGTCGCTGCCTAAGGCCAAGCGGCGGTTCCGGGCGAGAGGGAATTTCACGCCAGGATTTCGGGGAGGCGTCTTGCGTCTCGCGCTGCTCACCACAGCGCTGGTGGCCACTGCAGTCGCCGCAGCGTGGTACAAGCACTGGATTCCGTGGAAGTCAGCGGCAAAAAAAACATCGGTCAGTGTACCCGTAATCGCTGCGAACACGAGTACATCGCTGGCACCGGGAAGCCGAGGGGTGGTTAAGGAGCATTCGGAGTTCACCAATACGAACGTGGCGAGTGACGCGCCAGTGACCTCGCCAGGCATGCCATCGCAGGTAGCTAAATCCCGCACTCAACCCTTCGCATCGAGCGGTTCCGTAGCACGGCGGGCCGTAAGGAAAACGTCTCCTTCTACAACGCTGGCGGGAAAAGGGGCGACGGTTCGTCCGACGGCAAGAACCACTGCTGACCCCATTGTGGCTTCTACGGTGACGAGCGGCATAGTACCGCCGAAGTTGATCAAATCGGTGCGAGCGGTGGCTTCTTTGGACGACCTGCGGGACTTCGAAACTGGTAACGTCGTGATCGACGCAGTCGTTGGCACGGAGGGCGAAGTGCATTTCATAAG
>DATFVD010000325.1:0-6406 GCA_035260505.1 Terriglobales bacterium | reverse complement strand
CCTGGTCGGCGTGCTCGACGTACTCGGTGAGCGGCAGGCGATTCTTGTGGGGCATGATTGGGGAAGTGTCCTCGCCTGGAATGCCGCGCTGATGCGTCCTGACCGTTTCCCGGCCTTGATCACAATGAGCAGCCCTTATCTCCCTCGTGGCCCGCTTCACGGAGCGCGAGCCACTGTTCCACCAACGCAGTCCTGGAGGCAGTCATTGGGGGACCATTTCTTTTACCAGTCCTACTTCCAGCGACCCGGTGTCGCCGAAGCCGAATTCGAGCGCGACGTCCGTACGACCATGCGTCGCTTTTTGTACGGACTTTCGGGCGACGCCCCGCCTTCCGAGCGCTGGCATCCCATCTTGCCCGATCCGCAGGCAAGCCCACTCAACTCAGCTGGCAACCCCACGTCCCTGCCATCCTGGCTCAGCGAAACAGATATCGACTTGTACACCGCCGAGTTCGCGCGCACAGGATTTCGTGGTGGCCTTAACTGGTACCGCAATATCGACCGCAACTGGGAACTTCTCGCTGCCTACAGTGGAGCCAGCATTCCCCAGCCTACCCTCTTTCTATGGGGCGACCAGGATCCCACCCTGGAGGTAGCGGGGATGAGCAGATGGATCGAACGCATGCAGCAATTCGTCCCCAACCTCCGCCAGACGGTCCTTTCGGGCTGTGGTCACTGGATACAACAGGAGCGCGCTCAAGAGGTCAATGCAGCAATACTTGCCTTCCTCCAGCGACTGTAGATCAAATCTAGTGCTGCGTTCCTCAAATGTAGTGACAAAATGGGTCGCCCTCGTCCTATTCGCGATGAGCACAAACGTCGAGTGGCTTGAAACTGAAAAACTGTGCCTTGTTTAGAAATTGATATTCTTGTATACTCTGAAAGAATTGCACTGTGGCAATATTTTGTATGAACTCCGGAGCAGAAAGAGTCTCATGCGTATTCAGACCTTGTTGATTGCGAATCGCGGCGAAGTCGCGGTTCGGATCGCACGCGCCGCCGCGGAATTGGGCATCCGAACCGTTGCCGTTTTTTCTGAGGACGACGTTCAGTCCCTCCATATTCGTAAGGTGGACGAGGCACACCCCTTACGGAGAAAAGGGGCAGCCGCGTACCTGGATGTCGAGCAGTTGCTGGCCGTCGCGCGTGCGGCGAACTGCGATGCGGTTCATCCTGGGTACGGGTTTCTGAGCGAGAATGCTCACTTTGCCCGCCGCTGCACGGAGGAAGGCCTGAGATTCGTGGGGCCTCAAGCAGACGTCCTGGAGCTATTTGGCGACAAGGTGAACACCCGGACACTTGCCGAGCGTCAAGACGTGCTGGTGATTCCGGGCACGTCACAACCTACCAGCCTGGAGGAGGCAAAGGCGTTCCTGGACTCTTTAGGGGCCGGGGGTGCCTTGATGATCAAGGCGCTGGCAGGTGGGGGAGGGCGCGGTATGCGTGCCGTTTACCGACCCGAGGAACTGGCCGATGCATACGCCCGCTGTCAGTCCGAAGCGCGCGCGGCATTCGGCCAAGATGGCGTGTACGTGGAGCAGTTGATCCGCCGGGCGCGTCACCTTGAGGTGCAGGTGGTTGGGGACGGCCTGGGTGGAGTGACACACCTGTGGGAGCGCGAGTGTACGTTGCAGCGCCGTCATCAGAAACTGGTGGAGGTCGCCCCGAGTCCCGGCTTGCCGAAGAAGCTGCGCGAGCGTATGATAACGGTGGCCTTGCGGTTAGCGCGAGCGGTGAATTACGCGAGTCTGGGCACCTTCGAGTTCCTGGTTGACGCTGAGCACCTCGAGGACGACGCACCGTTCTTCTTCATGGAGGTCAACCCGCGCTTGCAGGTGGAACACACGGTCACCGAGGAACTGACGAGCGTCGATCTCGTCAAGACGCAACTCAGGCTGGCTGGGGGCCTCTCGCTGGTGGAATTGGGACTCGAACCAGGCGCGTTGGCGGAACCTTCGGGATTCGCCATACAGTTGCGGATTAACATGGAGACGCTGGGTACCACCGGCGACGCGAGACCGTCGGGCGGTACCTTGACGGCCTTCGAGCCTCCTTCCGGTCCGGGAATTAGGGTGGACACGTTCGCGTACACGGGCTATACACCTAGCCCGAATTTTGATTCTCTGCTCGCGAAATTGATTGCACACGTGCCTTCCGGCGAGTATCAGGAGGTGCTGGCGCGGGCGTACCGGGCTTTGTGCGAATTCAGAATCGAGGGTGTGCAGACGAATATCTCCTTCTTGCAGAATCTCTTGCGTCACGAGGACGTTATCGCGCACCGCATTAACACGGGCTTCGTTGAGGAGCACATGCAGGAATTGCACGTCTCAGGCGCAGACGTGCACCAGCAACTGTACTTCAGCCATGCAGAAGAGGATGGGCGCAATGTGAACACGCCCATGGCAGCTCTTTGGGAGCTTCAGGGGCCCGAGGGTACCGTGTCGATCACTGCTCCTCACCGGGGGATGATAGTGTCCGTCGATGTCCAGGTGGGTGATCCCGTGCATACTGGGCAGCAGGTCGCCGTCCTAGAGGCTATGAAAATGGAGTTCATCGTGGAGGCGGCCTCCAGCGGTGTGGTTCGCGCCGTGGCGGCGTCAGTGGGAGACACCTTATCGGCAGGGCAAGCCTTGCTGTTCATTGAGCCGGCGGATGCCGCCGTTATGCGCGAGGAGAAAACGAGCGTAGTGGATATTGACGCAATTCGCCCCGACTTGCAGGAAGTACGGGCGCGTCATGCCATCGGACTGGATGAGTTACGGCCGGACGCCGTAGAGCGGCGTCGGCGGAATGGACAGCGCACGGTCCGAGAGAACATTGCAGACCTGTGCGATCCGGGGAGCTTCATCGAGTACGGTGCGCTGACGCTCGCCGCCCAGCGCAGCCGGCGTTCCTTGGAGGAATTGATCAAGCTCAGTCCGGCGGACGGCCTGGTGGCTGGAGTAGGGAATGTGAACGGCGCGTTGTTCCCCGGCGAGCAGTCACGTTGTATGGTGTTGGCTTACGACTACACAGTATTCGCCGGAACGCAAGGCATCATGAATCACAAGAAGACCGACCGGCTACTGCGCCTCGCTCAGCAATGGAAGTTACCCATCGTCCTCTTCGCCGAGGGCGGCGGTGGGCGTCCAGGCGACACGGACTGGTCTGGCGTAGCGGGTCTAGACAACACGACGTTCATCAACTTCGCGAAGTTAAGTGGACTGGTACCGCTGGTGGGGATCGTTTCCGGGCGTTGTTTCGCTGGGAATGCTGCGCTGCTCGGTTGCTGTGATGTGATTATCGCCACGCGAGACGCGACTATCGGTATGGGTGGCCCCGCTATGATCGAGGGTGGCGGACTGGGCGTCTTTGCGCCGGAGGAAGTCGGCCCGGTCGGCGTACAGGCTCCTAACGGCGTCATTGACCTGGTTGCGGTCGACGAGGCCGAGGCGGTTCGCGTCGCCAAACAACACTTGTCGTACTTTCAGGGACCCACGGCGGACTGGGCGTGCGCCGATCAACGCCTGCTACGCCAGCTTATGCCAGAGAATCGCCTGCGGGTGTACGATATCCGCATGATTATCGAGACCCTGGCGGACCAGGGTTCAGTGCTGGAGTTGCGCCGCCAGTTCGGTTCTGGTATCATCACGGCCTTTATCAGAATCGAGGGGCGACCTTTCGGCGTGATCGCCAACAACCCTAGGCACCTGGGCGGCGCGATAGACGCGAACGCCGCCGACAAAGCAGCACGGTTCATGCAGTTGTGTGACGCTTTCGGCCTCCCCATCCTCTCTCTCTGTGACACGCCTGGCTTCATAGTCGGACCGGAAGCGGAGAAGACCGCGACGGTCCGTCACGTCTCCCGCATGTTCGTGACCGCAGGCAGTCTCAGTGTGCCATTCTTTAGTGTCGTTTTACGTAAGGGATACGGACTTGGAGCGCAAGCCATGACCGGCGGAAGCTTCCACGCTTCGTTCTTCACTGTCGCCTGGCCCAGCGGAGAATTCGGTGCGATGGGTCTCGAAGGTGCTGTTCGCCTTGGCTACCGAAAAGAACTCGAGGCCATCAGCGACCCTCAAGAACGCCAAACCAGGTTCGAAGCTATGGTCGATGCCTCCTACCGGCAAGGTAAGGCCATCAATATGGCATCCTACATGGAAATTGACGATGTCATTGACCCAATGGAGACGCGACATTGGATCATCCAGGGCCTTCGTTCCGTTCCGGCCTTGATCCCGAAAGAAGGCAGGCGGCGCCCTTTCGTTGACACGTGGTAAGCTTCAAGGCTTTTGATAGGGTTCGGGGGCGTCTGTAGGTTGTGTTGCAAAAAGATGCATGACTCACTTTCTGCTCCGGCTGTTATCCTCTGTTTGCATATGTTCATATGGCTTCCTCGGTTTGAGTCAGCGCTGAGCAGGTCGTCAATCAGTGTAGTGGCCTGAGACCCTGATTTTCTGCATAGCCAAGTTGGGCGTGAAATTTGTATTAGATTGACACGTTGTATTGCTCACCCTATACTTGGCATAATACAGCAGTAATGGGTGAGAGAGCAAGGAGTATGCCCGATGTCATTCACTGAAGATGAACTACAATCTTTCAATACCATTCTCGAGCAGAGATTACAGGCTCATCGACGAGAAATGGAACGTGTTTTTGACCAGCGAATGAACGAATACCGCCGCGATCTCGATCAGCGGCTTGTAACTGTGCAGCAAGATACATTACGTACATGGTCGCAGAAGCTTTCTGAATTCCAGGGCAGGCTGGATATGGTGCTTAGTGAAAAGCTGAACACCCAGCAAACACACATTACCCAGACAATCAGCCATGACGTAAAAGAGAACCAGCAGCAGCTTGAGGGAAGTGTAGACCGTATGCTGGCCGCACAACTCCTTGGCATCGAGCAACTACTGAGCCAGGAACTGACACTTCAGTTGGTTGATGAGGCGAGTGTAAGAACGGGAGTTGCGGCTCCCGCCCAGTTGCAAGCGATTGAGGTCCAAACTGAACTGCCCTGGGAAGATTTGATGGAGGTCATTGGTAAGGCCTTTGATGAGCGCCTGTCGACGCTAAATGAGGCGACCCAAAGGTCTCTGAAGAACCTTGAGCAATACCTATCAGTACGTCTTCACAGCCTGCGCGATGAGTTTATGCGCACCCGGGGCCAGCAGACTACGTATGATGGAAGCATAACCTCCATACAGGAGGTGCTGCATAGTATTGAGCATCTTGAGCGGATCATCGAGTCAATGCAGGTGGCGATGACAGCCAACCATACATTACTCTCTAATCGCCTGTACCACCATCAGCAGCTCCCATTGGAACGCGCTCATCCAGGTGGCCATGTCCATACCGTGCCGAATAATAATGCCAACACTCAATTTTCAATAGCCGGGGAACGAGTTGCTGCTGGCTTGGAACCTGGAGGGATAGCCGGACAGACCGAAATTGAAGAACAGAAAATGTAGTTGATGGTCCTCGTAATTCTTTATACTATTTTGACTTCGAGTTTCCGTCAACATAACTTGAAAACCCGCCGGAGGAGAATATTACAAATCAGTCGAAATGCGTTATAATACAATAACAGGAACGACAGGCTCTCACGTTCAGAGTGAAGCAGTTTGTCAAAACTTAAATATAGAGCAAGGAGCGAACCTATGCCCTTTGAGGAGAGTTCACCAAAACCCGATTATGTACCTCCCCAGGTGTTTGAAATAGGTCAGGAAGTATTTGACAAAGATGGGAAGAAACTAGGTAAAGTGCGGGCCCGCTTTAGTCGTTACATCCTCGTTGAGCGGGGCGGCTTATTTGTGAAGGCGTATTATGTACCTCATAGCGCCGTTAGCAGCAATACGAAAAACGTGATACGCCTTTCTCTGAGCGAAGAAGACCTGCGTGAGAAGGAGTTAAATAGGGTGCCAGACGATCTGTACAATGAAGCGCCTGAGTACGGCGTACCGGATGTCAGCGGGGTGGCACAGTTTGCGCGAGGTCCGCTTTCGCCTGCCGAGACGGGCCACTACAGCTATGGTCGTCGTGGGCCCGGTATGAACACTGATGCCAGTGGCTCGTATCATCGCGAGGAAGTGCTGCCCACGCCGCAAAGACTGGTGAGTGAGAGAATTTTCACTACAGACGAGCCAATTGAGCCACGGGACGTGAGTCCAGACTAACAGCGGGGTTAACGGGTATTGGAAGTATGGGTATTTGTAACTTGAGATTTACCAGGCGATGACGGCATCAACTTTTTGTAACACAGCTTCTCGTGCAAATTGCCGTGCATCGTCAGCAGATTTTGTGAAAAGGAGATCAACCTTCCACCCCTGCTGGCGCAAAAAGGCTAACGTTTCGTCGCACTTCCGACTAATGCTGCCTCCATCGAGCGTGCGTCGTGGCCGCGCAGATGCTCACGAATGGCAAGTGC